>NZ_JBQHTM010000008.1:0-94865 GCF_052065695.1 Intestinimonas sp. HCP28S3_D6 | reverse complement strand
CCCACGCGGCCGCGCCCACGGCCACCCCCCGCTTTTGTTTTGCAGAGAGGGGAGAGGACGTGAGCAGTCCACGTTGCGATCCCCACCACGTGGCGACCAACGCCACCCACGCCGCAGCAACGGAAATCCCAGTCAGCGCCACCACGTCCCGACACCCACCCACGCAGGCGGCGAAAAAATTGCGGATAGGACCACAGCTTGCCCCTGTTCCGCCAAGGTAGTCTACCGTAGACGGGGCCGGTGCTCAACGGGGGCGTAAAGACGGGCCGCCGGATTCCTATTTGGAATCACCTAACCCACACGGGAGCCCCTTTTTCTTTGGATTCCAAAAACCGTTCTTTTTCCAGCAGGGAAAAAGAAACGGGTTTTGAACGTCTCTCCCGTCCTTTCACGTCACAGAAAGGCAAAGAAACGAGACGGAATACCACGCCGCAAGGCTCCCCCTCATCCGGCGGCAAGACTCCCGCAGTCGCCATTCGGTGACAGCTCCCTCAGAGAGGGAGCCAATGGAGGCGTCCGGGAAGACGCCCCCCACAAAGAGCACAAGGCCGCAGGCCATCGCCCCAGCCAAGAAAATTTTCCCCACCCTGTTGACATTTCCGCGGGAGTGCATATAATAACATATGAACAATAACTCATATGTTTCAGAAAAGGAGTGAGGCAGATGGAGGAGAGAGAGGAACTGGAGCAGTGCGAGACCGTCCAGGTCCACCGGGACATCGTGGAGAAGGTGGACGCCGAGATGCCCGACGAGGAGATCCTCTATGACCTGGCGGAGCTCTTCAAGCTCTTCGGGGACTCCACCCGCATCAAGATCCTGTATGTGCTCTTCGCGTCCGAGATGTGCGTGTGCGACATCGCCCAGCTGCTGGGCATGAGCCAGTCGGCCATTTCCCACCAGCTCCGGGCCCTGAAGCAGGCCAAGCTGGTGCGCTACCGCCGGGAGGGCAAGCAGGTCTTTTACTCCCTGGCCGACGGCCACGTCCGCACCATCCTGGGCCAGGGCATGGAACACGTGGGAGAGTAATCAAAATAATCAAATTATAGGTTAGGAGGACACCACCATGAAGAAAAAGTTCAAGCTGGAGGATCTGGACTGCGCCAACTGCGCCGCCAAGATGGAGGACGCCATTAAGAAGCTGGACGGCGTCAACGATGCGTCGGTGAGCTTTCTCACCCAGAAGCTGACCCTGGACGCCGACGACGAGCGGTTTGAGGAGATTCTGGACCAGGCAGTCAAAGTGTGCAGAAGGGTGGAGCCCGACTGCAAGATCCTGCGCTGAGGGGAAAAGAGGTCCCCGGCAGCGGTTTTGGAGGTGCATGGTGATGACCAACAAACAGAAAAAGACCCTGTGGCGGATCATCGCGGCGGCGGTGCTGCTGGTGTGGGCCATGTTCGGCCCCACCCTGTGGCTGCCGGCGGGCCTGCCCCTTGTGTCGGTGGGCCGGACGGCAACCGACGGTACGGCGGCCTTTGCCCTGGCCCTATGGGCCCGGTTCCTCATTCCCTATCTGGTCATCGGCTGGGACGTCCTGTGGCGTGCGGTGCGGAACATCGCCCACGGCCAGGTCTTTGACGAGAACTTCCTCATGGCCATTGCCACCGTGGGGGCCCTGTGGATCGGGGAGTATGCCGAGGCCGTCTTTGTCATGCTCTTCTACCAGGTGGGCGAGCTCTTCCAGAGCTACGCCGTGGGCAAGTCCCGGCAGTCCATTGCCGAACTCATGGAGATCCGCCCTGACTACGCCAACGTGGAGCGGGACGGCGCGGTGGAGCAGGTGGACCCCGACGAGGTGGAGGTGGGGGAGACCATCCTCATCAAGGCCGGGGAGCGGGTGCCGCTGGACGGCGTGGTGCTGGAGGGCCGGTCCGACCTGGACACCGCCGCCCTCACCGGCGAGTCCCTCCCCCGGGAGGTGGAGAGCGGGGACGACGTCATCTCCGGCTGCGTCAACCTCACCGGCCTCTTGAAGGTCCGGGTCACCAGGGCCTTTGAGGAGTCCACCGTCTCCAAGATCCTGGACCTGGTTGAGAACGCCGGCAGCAAAAAGGCCAAGGCCGAGAACTTCATCACCAAGTTCGCCCGGTACTATACCCCCGCCGTGGTCTTTGCCGCCGTGGCCCTGGCGGTGCTTCCGCCCCTCTTCGGCGCCGTGACCTGGAGCGAGAGCCTCCACCGGGCCCTCATCTTCCTGGTCATCTCCTGCCCCTGCGCCCTGGTGATCTCGGTGCCCCTGAGCTTCTTCGGCGGCATCGGCGGCGCGTCCAAGGCCGGCGTGCTGGTGAAGGGGGGCGCCTACCTGGAGGTGCTGGCCAGGACCCAGATCGTGGTCTTCGACAAGACGGGCACCCTCACCAAGGGAGTCTTCAATGTCACCGCCATCCACCCCGAGACCTGCGGAGAGGACCGGCTGCTGGAGTTGGCCGCCCTGGCCGAGAGCTGGTCGGAGCACCCCATCGCCCGCTCCCTCCGAGAGGCCTACGGCAAGGACATTGACTCCGGCCGGGTGGCCGACGTGGAGGAGCGCTCCGGTCGGGGTGTCCGGGCCGTGGTGGACGGCAAGGAGCTCTTCGTGGGCAACGACAAGCTCATGGACGACATCGGCGTATCCTGGCACCCCTGCCACCGGGTGGGCACCACCGTCCACGTGGCGTCGGAGGGGGAGTACCTGGGCCACATCGTCATCTCCGACGAGGTGAAGGAGGATGCCGCCCAGGCGGTGGCCGACCTGAAGGCCCTGGGTGTGGCCAAGACGGTGATGCTCACCGGCGACGCCAAGGCCGTGGGAGAGGCCGTGGCCGCCCAGTTGGGCCTGGACGAGGTCCACACCCAGCTCCTGCCCGCCGATAAGGTGGAGCGGGTGGAGGCCCTGCTGGAGCAGAAGACGGGGAAGGGCTGCCTGGCCTTCGTGGGGGACGGCATCAACGACGCCCCCGTCCTCTCACGGGCCGATATCGGCATCGCCATGGGGGGCCTGGGCTCCGACGCCGCCATCGAGGCCGCCGATGTGGTCCTCATGGACGACAAGCCCTCCAAAATCGCCGTGGCCATCCGCATCGCCAAAAAGACCCTGGTCATCGTCCGGCAGAACATTGTCTTCGCCCTGGGGGTGAAGGCCCTGGTGCTGGTGCTGGGCGCCCTGGGTGAGGCCAACATGTGGGAGGCCGTCTTCGCCGACGTGGGGGTGTCCGTCATCGCCATCCTCAACGCCATGCGGGCCATGAAGGGCGCAGGACAGCCCTGACCATTTTCAGGAAAAGACCGCCGTTTTTGGGACCGGCGGTCTTTTTTTGTGCCTTTTTCGACCCTTCCCCTTCCTTGACAGAACGGGTGGAAATGGGATAAACTTATTCTGAGATATTATCGTTTGAATGTGAGGGAGACCCATGCCAAAGAGCAGCGCGAAAAGCTACGGCAACGACTCCATCTCCTCCCTGAAGGGTGCCGACCGGGTCCGCAAGCGGCCCGGCGTCATTTTTGGCTCCGACGGGCTGGAGGGCTGCGAGCACGCCGTATTCGAGATCCTGTCCAACGCCATCGACGAGGCCCGGGAGGGCCACGGCGACCTCATCACGGTGACCCGGTACGCCGACCAGTCCATCGAGGTGGAGGACTTCGGCCGGGGCTGCCCGGTGGACTGGAACGAGAAGGAGGGCAAGTTCAACTGGGAGCTGGTCTTCTGCGAGCTCTACGCCGGCGGCAAGTACAACAACCTGGAGGGGGACAACTACGAGTACTCCCTGGGCCTCAACGGCCTGGGTACCTGCGCCACCCAGTACGCCAGCGAGTTCTTCGACGCCGTCATCCACCGGGACGGCCAGGAGTACACCCTCCACTTTGAAAAGGGCGAGAACATTGGAGGCCTTCAGAAGGCCCCCTATTCCGGCAAAAAGACCGGCTCCAAGTTCCGCTGGAAGCCCGACCTGGAGGTCTTTACCGACATCAACATCCCGGTGGAGTACTTTCTGGATGTCCTGAAGCGCCAGGCGGTGGTCAACGCCGGGGTCACCTTCCGGTTCCGCAACCAGGTGGGGAACAAGTTCGAGACCACCGACTTCAAGTACGAGCACGGCATCGAGGACTATGTCCGGGAGCTGGCCGGAGAGGACAGCCTCACCCAGCCGGTGTTCTGGCAGACCGAGCGGAAGGGCCGGGACCGGGCGGACAAGCCCGACTACAAGGTGAAGCTCTCCGTGTCCTTCTGCTTCTCCAACCGGGTCCAGGTCATCGAGCACTACCACAACTCCTCCTGGCTGGAGCACGGCGGCTCCCCGGAGAAGGCGGTGCGCTCCGCCTTCGTCTCGGCCATCGACGGCTACCTGAAAGCCCAGGGCAAGTACCAGAAGAGCGAGAGCAAGCTCACCTGGAACGACGTCCAGGACTGCCTGGTCTTCGTCTCCAACAACTTCTCCACCCAGACCTCCTACGAGAACCAGACCAAGAAGGCCATCAACAACAAGTTCGTCCAGGAGGCCATGACGGAGTTTTTGAAGAGCCAGCTGGAGGTCTACTTCATCGAAAACCCCTTCGATGCCCAGAAGATCGCCGAGCAGGTCCTCATCAACAAGCGCTCCCGGGAGAGCGCCGAAAAGGCCCGGCTGAACATCAAGAAAAAGCTCTCCGGCAACGTGGACATCTCCAACCGGGTGCAGAAGTTCGTGGACTGCCGGACCAAGGACACTGAGCGGCGGGAGCTCTACATCGTGGAGGGCGACTCCGCCATGGGGGCCGTCAAGCTCAGCCGGGACGCCGAGTTCCAGGGCATCATGCCGGTGCGGGGCAAGATCCTGAACTGCCTCAAGGCCGACTACGCCAAGATCTTCAAAAGCGAGATCATCACCGACCTCCTGAAGGTGCTGGGCTGCGGTGTGGAGGTCAAGGACAAGCACGCCAAGGACATGGCGGAGTTTGACCTCATGAACCTCAGGTGGAACAAGATCGTCATCTGCACCGATGCCGACGTGGACGGCTACCAGATCCGCACCCTCATCCTCACCATGCTCTACCGCCTGACCCCCACCCTGATCCAGCGGGGGTACGTCTATATCGCCGAGTCCCCCCTCTACGAGATCGGCTGTAAGGACAAGACCTGGTTTGCTTACAGTGAGAGCGAAAAGGCCGCCATCCTCAAGGAGCTGGAGGGGAAGAAGTACACCATCCAGCGCTCCAAGGGCCTGGGCGAGAACGAGCCCGACATGATGTGGCTCACCACCATGAGCCCGGCCACCCGCCGTCTCATCAAGGTCATGCCCGAGGACGTGGAGCGCACCGCCGCCGCCTTCGACCTGCTGCTGGGAGACAACCTCCAGGGGCGCAAGGACCACATCGCGGAAAACGGGTATAAATATCTGGAATTGGCCGATATTTCCTGACGTATTTTTTATGGTACCTGGCGGCATGGCGATGTGGTCCGCGAACGGATGTGAGCCGCCGCGTCAGCGGCGTCCAAGCGTTTTGCCCGGCGGGCAAAACCTTGCGGCGGGACCATTCATTTGTCCCGCCGAAGATGCTGTCCGGGTGCCCATCCGGCCCTGGCCGGATGGGAGGTATATCGCTGAAAACGGTTATAAATACCTGGAGCTGGCCGACATCTCCTAAATGACTGCCGCTCCGCCGGTCCCCACCCAAAACGGAACAAGGAAAAGGAGGTCCCCATGAAAAAGCTGATTTCCATTCTGCTGACCTTGGCGCTGACCCTGTCCCTGTCCGCACCCGCCCTGGCCGCTGCCCCGGAGGAGGTGACCCTGCCCACCATAGACGAAGCCCTGTCCATGGAGGATTCCGTGGTCATCCGGGACTCCGGCTATCCCATGGGCGCCTACGTGGCCGACAGGCTGGAGGCCCACCCCGAGGAGGCCGCCGCCATGGAGGCCAACCTGGACCAGTGGGCCGGCACCTCCTGGGGCTATGGCTCCGTGGCCGAGATGGCCGAGGCCTGGGGGGAATCGGAGGCTTACATCCGGGCTATGCTGTTGGAGGAGCAGGCCGGGACGGCCATGTACCTGGAGGAGCAGCAGGCGGCCCAGGCCGAGTACGCCGCCGCCCACCCCGGCTATCTGGACGGATTTGACCCCGACGCCTGGCTCCGGAGGGCCTATCCCGATTACAGGGACCCGGAGGAGGCCTTTATGGCCGACTACGGTCTGGCCGACCGGGCGGCCTTTGAGGCGTACATGAAGGAGGACTACACCAACCACCTCATCTGGATAGAGGAACTCCGAAGCGACATCGACGCCGCGCTAGCGGAGACCCCCACCGCCCTGGACGGCTTCGACGTGGGCGCCTACTTTGCCCAGGAGTACCCCTACTATGACAGCCAGGAGGCGTTCATGGCCGACTATGGCCTCCTGGACCGGGCCGAGTTCGAGACCTACCTCACCTGGGAGTATCTGTATTACTACGCCGCGCCGTCCGACCCCTGGACCTACGAGAGCAAGGAAAACCTGGGCGGTGTCCCCGGGGAGCTGGGGATCATGGTCAACGGCACCTACCTGACCTTTGAGGTTGACAAGCCCTACGCCGAAGACGGCGTCACCTACGTCCCCGCCGCCCAGCTGGGGGAGGCTCTGGGCCTGACCCTCACCGGCGACTACGTCCCCCTGCGGGAGACGGCCCAGGCCGCCGGCTGTGAGATCTGGTGGGACCAGGACTATGCCACCGCTGTGGTCATCGATCCCGCCGCCCTCACGGAGACCATCGACGGCGGCTTCACCGCCCTCAACGGCGTGCTGGCCAAAAGCATCCCGGCCTGGGAGCGCTGGGCGGAGACCGAGGACTGGACCGTCACCCTCACCATATTCGATACCCTCGATGGGGACCAGACCTACCCTATGACCCTGACTCAGGAGAGCCTTTACGGCCCGGAGAGCCTCCAGACCACCGGGAAATACGACCTGGCCGCCCTCATGACCCTGCTGGAGCGGATGGGGCTGCTGGACTACGTGGGCGAGGATGAGAGGCAGGTGGTCTCCGCCGTCCTCAGCGGGGACTATGAGCTGCGCTGGGATATGGAGAGCGGCGATATGGCCTTTACCGCCTCCTGCCTGCCCGATCTTCTCTCCATGCTGGGAACCCCCTATCCCAAGGACCTGTGGTTCACCCTGGACGGGGAGACCACGGCGGAGCTGACCGACCTCCTCTCCGGCCTCATGGACCGGGAGACCTCCGTCACCGTGGGGGCGCTGACCTGGGCCCTTACCCGGAGCACCACCTATGGAAGCCCTGTTTTCTACTGGCGTGACGCCATGGACTTTGCCGATGCCCTGGCCCTCTTCCTGGGGGACGACGCCCTGATCCGGGAGGGGGACGCCTGGGTGCTGCGGCTGGGCATGGACGACCTGGCCGCCCTGCTGGGCTACGGGGAGGATACCTACGACTACCTGGGCTTGGAGGACTTTACCCTGGAGTGCGCCTTCGGCGACGACGGCACCGTCACCGGCAGCCTGCTGTTCCTCACCCCCGATGGCAGCTGGTCCCCCGCCATGCGCATTGCCGCCCAGTGGGACTTTGACCTCACCGGCGGCACCGTGGAGGCCGAATTCCACCTCAAGAACCAGATGAAGCTGACCCTCACCGGCGCTTTCGCCCTGGAGGAGACCGGCGGAAAGCCGGAGACCGGGGTGCCCGATGGGGCCGCCGCTATGGCCCTGGAGGACCTGACCGGCTGGTGAGCCGCATCTGACCATATGTACAAAGGACTGATCACCATTGGCTAAGAAAAAGGCCCCCCAGGAGGGGGGCAAGCGGGTGGACGACTCCAATGTCCTGGGCCTTCACGCCGAGGTGCTGGAGCAGCCCATCACCCAGACCCTGGAGCTCAACTACATGCCCTACGCCATGAGCGTCATCGTCTCCCGGGCCATCCCGGAGATCGACGGCTTCAAGCCCTCCCACCGCAAGCTCCTCTACACCATGTACCAGATGAAGCTGCTGGGCGGGAACCGGACCAAGAGCGCCAACGTGGTGGGCGCCACCATGAAATTGAACCCCCACGGCGATGCCGCCATCTACGACACCATGGTCCGCCTGAGCCGGGGCTACGGCGCCCTCCTCCACCCCCTGGTGGACTCCAAGGGCAACTTCGGCAAGGTCTACTCCCGGGACATGGCCTGGGCCGCCCCCCGTTACACCGAGGTGCGCCTGGACCCCATCTGCGCCGAGTTTTTCCGGAACATCGACCAGGACGCGGTGGATTTCGTGCCCAACTACGACGGCACCATGGAAGAGCCTACCCTCCTGCCCACCACCTTCCCCAACGTGCTGGTGTCCTCCAATATGGGCATCGCCGTGGGCATGGCCTCCAACATCTGCGGCTTCAACCTCTCCGAGGTGTGCGACACCACCGCCGCCTACCTCAAAAACCCCAACTGCGACCTGATGGCCACCCTGAAGGCCCCCGACTTCCCCACCGGCGGCGAGCTCCTCTACGACGAGAAGGAGCTCAGCGCCATCTATGAGACGGGCCGGGGCTCCTTCAAGGTCCAGGCCAGGTGGCGGTACGTGAAGGAAGAAAACCTCATCGAGATCTACGAGATCCCCTACTCCACCACTGTGGAGGCCATCATGGACAAGGTCTCCGAGCTGGTGAAGGGCGGCAAGGTGAAGGAGATCTCCGATATGCGGGATGAGACCGACCTGAGCGGCCTCAAGCTCACCATGGACCTGAAGCGGGGCACCGACCCGGACAAGCTCATGGCCCGCCTCTTCCGCATGACCCCCCTGCGGGACTCCTTCTCCTGCAACTTCAACATCCTCATCGCCGGCATGCCCCGGGTCATGGGGGTGCGGCAGATCCTGGAGGAGTGGACGGCCTGGCGCATGGAGTCCATCCGCCGCCGGACCTATTTCGTCCTGGGCAAGCGCCGGGAGAAGCTCCACCTCCTCCAGGGCCTCCAGAAGATTTTGCTGGACATCGACAAGGCCATCAAAATCATCCGGGAGACCGAGGAGGACGCCGAGGTGGTGCCCAACCTGATGATCGGCTTCGGCATCGACGAGGTACAGGCCGAGTACGTGGCCGACATCAAGCTGCGCAACATCAACAAGGAGTATATCCTCAAGCGCACCCGGGAGACCGAGGACCTGGAAAAGGAGATCGCCGACCTCCAGGACCTGGTGGACAGCCCCGGCCGCATCAAAAAGACCATCGTGGCGGAGCTTGCCGCCGTAAAGAAGAAGTACGCCCTTCCCCGGAAGACCGGGCTCCTCTACGACCGGCCCGAGGAGGCTGACGACGGGGGAGAGGACGTGCCCGACTACCCGGTGAACGTCTTTCTCTCCAAGAAGGGCTATTTTAAGAAGATTACCCCCCAGTCCCTGCGCATGAGCTCGGAGCAGAAGTACAAGGAGGGGGACGGGGCCTACCTCCAGTGGGAGTGCACCAACCGGGACGAGCTGCTGGTCTTCACCGACCGCCAGCAGTGCTACAAGACCCGCATGAGCGACTTCGAGGACGCCAAGGCCAGCGTTCTGGGCGACTATCTGCCCACCAAGCTGGGCTTCGATGAGGGGGAGAGCTTCCTTTGGGCCTGCGTGCCCGGGGACTACTCCGGCAACCTCCTCTTCTTCTTTGAAAACGGCAAGGTGGCCCGGGTGGAGCTTGCCGGCTACCAGACCCAGACGAGGAGAAAGCGCCTCACCGGGGCATACTCTGATAAGAGCCCCCTGGTCCGGGGCTTCCTCCTCCGGGAGGACCTGGAGATGGCGGTATGGTCCACCGAGGGCCGCTGCCTCATCTTCCACACCGCGCTGCTCGCCCCCAAGACCACCCGCACCACCCAGGGCGTGGGCGTCATGACCCTCAAGCCCAAGTACAGGGTGGAGGGAGCCGCCCCCCTGGACCAGACCCCCATCCAGAACGCCGCCCGCTACCGGGCCCGGAGCCTGCCGGTGGCCGGCGCCCTCCTGAAGGAGGAGGACCGGGGCGAGGAGCAGATGAGCCTGCTGTGATGGAAGATCCCAACTCCCTCTGGAGGTAGTTATGAAAAAGACCCTGCGCAAGACCCTGCTGGCCTATGTGTGGATCACCCTGGCGTCGGCGATCTACGCCGTGGGCTTCAACTGGTGCTACGAGCCCAACCAGATCGGCTTCGGCGGCATCACCGGCGTGGCCCAGATCATCAACGCCTTCCTGCCCTGGGCCCCCATCGGCACCGTGGTCATCATCCTCAACGCCCCCCTCTTCCTGCTGGGGTGGCGGCTGCTGGGGGGCCACCTGCTCCTCTCCTCCCTCTACGCCATGTTCGTCTCCTCCCTGGCCATCGACGTGCTCCACGCCCTCTATACCTTCCAGCCTATGGACCCCATGCTGGCCACCATCTACGGCGGCGTGCTCATGGGGGGCTCCCTGGGCATCGTCTTCCTCCAGGGCGCCACCACCGGCGGCACCGACCTCATCGCCCGGCTGCTGAAGCTGAAGCTGGCCTGGCTGCCCATGGGCAAGCTCCTCATGGCCATCGACCTGGTGGTCATCGTGGCGGTGGCCCTGGCCTTCGGCAACGTGTACAGCGCCCTCTACGGCCTGGTGGCCCTCTTCCTCTCCTCCAAGGTGATGGACGTGGTCCTCTACGGCCTGGACACCGCCAAGGTGGCCTATATCATCAGCCAGGACCCCCAGGCCATCGCTCAGAAGCTCATCCGGGACCTGGACCGGGGGGTCACCATCCTCCAGGGCCGGGGCGCCTGGTCGGGAGAGGACAAGGAGGTGCTCATGTGCGCCTTCAAGCAGCGGCAGATCGTGGCCATGAAGCGCATGGTCAAGGAGGTGGACCCCGCCGCCTTCCTCATCGTCTGCGACGCCCACGACGTCATGGGCGAGGGGTTTCGGGAATATCAGCAAAACGACTTGTGATGTGAAAGAAGGGTGTCTTATGGCAGATCTCGAAAAGTTGCAGAAGAGCCTGGAGGCGGAGGGCTTTGCCGTCTCCCGCTTCGACACGGCGGCCCAGGCCGCCGATTACTTAGACGCCGCCCTGGACGGCAAGACCATCGGCATCGGCGGCTCCGTCACCGTCCAGGAGATGGGGCTGGGGGAGCGGCTGGCCAAGCACAACACCGTCCTCTGGCACTGGGGCGGGAGCACCCTCCAGGAGGCCGCCGGGGCCCAGGTCTACCTCACCTCGGTGAACGGCGCCGCCGAGACCGGGGAGCTCATCAACATCGACGGCACCGGCAACCGGGTGGCCTCGGGGCTCTTCGGCCACGAGAAGGTGTACTTCATCGTGGGCCGGAACAAGGTGGCCCCTGACTACGACGCCGCCCTCTGGCGGGCCCGGAACATCGCCGCCCCCAAGAGCGCCCAGCGCCTGAACCGCAAGACCCCCTGCGCCGCCAAGGGCGACCGCTGTTACGACTGCAAGAGCCCCGAGCGCATCTGCCGGGCCCTGGTGGTGTACTGGGAGAAGCCCACCAGCATGGACATGGAAGTGGTGCTGGTGGATGAGGACCTGGGCTATTAAGGGGCGCTTCGCCGCCCTGGGACTCACGGCCCTGGTGCTCCTCAGCGGCTGCTCGGCCATGCTGGAGCGGGAGTACCAGTCGGTGGAGCCCCACGTCCGGCTCAGCGTGGCCGAGGACGACTCCAACGCCGTGTGGGCGGAGACCTACTCCGAGCTCCAGAGCGCCATTCTGGCCCAGGTGAAGGCCGGCCAGGAGGAGGGCGTCATCCGCCTGCGGAACTGGAAGGGAGACGTGGAGGAGCAGCTCACCCGGGCCTGCGACGAGATCAGCCACTCCGACCCCCTGGGGGCCTACGCCGTGGACCGCATCCAGCACAGCTTTGCCCGCATGGTCTCCTACTACGAGGCAACCATCACCATCGACTACCGGCGCTCGGCGGAGCAGATCGCCGCCGTCACCACCGTCACCGGCAGCGGCGCCATCCGGGCCGAGCTGCTGGACGCCCTGGACGGCTTCGTCCCCGAGACGGTCTTTCAGATCAACTACTTCGACGAGACCCAGGACGCCGACTATATCCGTGACCTCATCCGGGAGGCCTACTACGATCTGCCCGCCGCCGCCCTGGGCATGCCGGAGGCCCAGGTGAACCTGTACCCCGATGAGGGGAGCCGGCGGGTGGTGGAGGTCCTCCTCACCTATCCCGAGGACGCCAGGACCCTCCAGGGCAAGCGGGTGCAGCTGGAGGACGCCGCCACCGACCTGGTGGAGCCCTACCGCACCGGCCTTGCCGACCGGGTGTTGGCCTCGGTGCTCTTCAGCGCCCTGGGGGAGCGCGCCAGAGCCGACGAGGCGGCGGGGGCTACCGCCTACCACGCTCTGGTGGAGGGAGCTGCCGACAGCGAGGGCATGGCCCTGGCCTATAAGGAGCTGTGCGACCTCACGGAGCTGCCCTGTCAGGTGGTGGAGGGGGATCTGGGCGGAGTACATCACTTCTGGACCATCGTCACCCTGGGGGAGGGGAGCTTCCATGTGGACCCCTCCCGGGAGGAGGGCATCCTCCTCACCGATGCCCAGATGGCCCAGGCGGGCTATACCTGGCCGGAGGGGGAATACCCCGTCTGCGGCGAGGCGGCCATCCCCACAGAAGAAAATGCGGAAAATTGAAAAAAACTATTGACAGAAGCGGCAGGTGTGGCTATAATATCATTTGTCGCTTGCAGGTGTAGCTCATCTGGTAGAGCGCCACCTTGCCAAGGTGGAGGTAGCGAGTTCGAGCCTCGTCACCTGCTCCAGCAAAAAACGGACTGCTTATGCAGTCCGTTTTTTTCATATCAAGACCACTGTCCTTTGGCGAGAACGCGCTGCCTCCACCACAAAAATGCGGTGTAGCCGCATTTTTTGCAATCCGGAGGTGCGGGGTCCCCGCAAAAGCGGCGCTTTTGTAGGGCGCGGCTTCCCAAATGCGCCCTCATGCCGACCTGAAACTTTTTCTCCCCCGTGAAAACTTTCCGCCCGCCCCTCCGTCTAACATACAGAAAGACAGAAAAGGAGGGGAGACGCATGGGCTATCAGCCGAAACGCTGCCAACGGAAGGTGCGGACCGCCCCAGCGCTGCGCCTGCCCGCCGCCGTGCTGCTCCTGGCGCTGCTGCTGGCCGGAAGCTGGTCGGTGCTCTCCGCCCATGTGAGCGCCCGTCACGATACAGATGACCTGCCCCGGCAGAAGGTGGAGCGGCAGGAGACCGCCGTGGAGACCGTGGCCCCCACAGTGACCGCTCCCGTGCCCGTGACGCCTTCCACGGCAGAGACTGCCGCTGTCCCGGCGGAAACGGACGCCGCCCAGGGCTATGACTATACCGCCCCTGTGCCCGAGAGGGAGCGGGTGGAAAACGACTGGTTCGAGGATGCCGCCTTTTTGGGGGATTCCCTCACCGACGGCCTGCTGCTGTACAGTGACATCCGGGGGCCGGCCAACCTCTCCTACAAGGGTCTCACCGTCCAGTCCGTCCGCACCGACAAGGTGATCCGGCTGAACGGTCAGAAGTACACCCCTCTGGAGGCCCTGGGGAAGCGATCCTACGGCAAGGTCTACATCCTGCTGGGCATCAATGAGCTGGGCTGGTACAACGACCAGCGGTTCTACAACTGCTATGCCCAGCTCATCGATCTGGTCCGGGCGGCCCAGCCGGACGCCCAGATCTATCTCCAGACCCTGCTGCCGGTGACGGCGGAGAAGTCGGAGAGCCATGAGTGGCTGAAAAATGAGAAGATCGCCGTCTACAACGACCTCATCGCCCAGCTGGCCGGGGAGAAGGGGGTCTACCTGGTGGACGCCCACGCCGCCCTGGCCGACGAAAACGACGCCCTGCCGGCGGATGAGAGCGTGGACGGGGTCCACCTTACCAAGGCCGGCTATCAGCGCTGGGCCGACTACCTCCGGACCCATACCGCGGCGTCGGAGACCTCATAACGGAAGGAAGCTGCCATCCCCTTGAGACAGAACGTCCCGGACAACCGCCAATTGCTGGTGGAGCATATTCTCAACGGACAGACGGATTTTTACCGCCTGGCGATGAGTTATGTCAAAAACCGGGATGCGGCCATGGATGTGGTCCAGGAGGCCATCGTGAAGGCCCTCAGCAAGGTGGACAGCGTCCGGGAGCCGGCCTATCTCAAGACCTGGTTCTACCGCATCCTCATCAACGAGGCCATGAACCACTTCCGGCGGAATCGCAACCTGGTGTCCCTGGAGGACGTGATGGTGGACCGGGCGGAGGAGCCCCGGGACCCGGGGGAGCGGCTGGACCTCTATGACGCCATCGACCGGCTGTCCTTCCCGGAACAGACCGTCATCAAGCTGCGTTACTTTGAGGACATGAAGCTGGAGGAGATCGCCCAGGCTACCGGGGCCAACCTGAACACGGTGAAGTCCCGGCTCTACAAGGCCATCCGAAAGCTCAAGGACATGACTGGAGAGGAGATCGACTATGCACCCTGAAATGGAACGGGCCAGGGCCCGCTATCGGGCTCAGGAGACGCCGGAGGAACTCTCCTTTATGGTGCGCGCCGCCATCCGGGAGGGGGACCGGCAGCGGAAGCACCGTCGGACCCTGCGCCGGAGCCTGGCCACCGCCCTGGCCAGCTGCGCCTGCTTCGTGCTGCTGGTCAACGGCAGCCCCAGCTTTGCACAGGCGGTGTACGAGGTGCCGGTGCTGGGCAGCCTGGCCAGAATCGTCACTGTCACCGAGTACACCGTCAACGACGACGACCGGGTCATCGATGTACGGCTCCCGGCCCTGGAGCACACCGGCCACACCGAGCTGGAGCAGAAGATCAATCAGGAGATCTCCGCCCGCATCCAGTCCGTCATCGCCGAGGCTGAGGAGCGGGCGCGGGAGGCCAAGGAGGCCTATGTGGCCACCGACGGCGACCCCAAGGACTATATGCCGGTCATCATCGACGTGGACTACGAGGTCAAGTGTCAGACCGACCAGTACCTCTCCTTCGTGGTGGAGAAGACCGAGACCCGGGCCAGCGCCTACACCGAGTTCTACACCTACAACATCGACCTGGAGACGGGCAAGGAGCTCAGCCTCCGGGACCTGCTGGGACCCAACTGGATGGAGATCGTCAACACCCAGGTGGCCCAGCAGATCGAGGAGCGGTCCCAGGACCCGGACAACATCTACTGGACCGCCGAGCAGGGCGGCTTCCAGGGCATTGAGGAGGACCAACCCTTCTACCTCAATGAAGATGGGCTCCCCGTGGTGGTCTTTGAGAAGTACGAGCTGGGCCCTGGTTCCATGGGCAATCAGGAGTTCGTCATCCAATCTGGTGATTGATCCAATATTTCTGCCTCCAAGCCGGACGGGCGGATACGGTTCTTCCATATCCGCCCGTCCGGCTTTTTCGACGGCAAATGAGGGAAAGGGTAAAAATGAGAAATTCTTAGTTTCATTTTGAATGGATGCAATCCCCAGGCCAAAATTCATTATTTTATACAAATATATTTTTTATAATACAGGTAAAAATGATTGATTTTCACAATACAAAGTGGTAGCCTTTAAGTGTAAGGCCCGGTGTTACCGGAAACCCAGATCTGAGTAAGCTTGTGAAAGGAGCAGGGTAAAAATGGAACTGAAGAAGCTGATCTACACCGTGGAAGACGGCATCGCGGTTATCACCATGGACTACCTGAAGAACCTCAACGCCATTGATGAGCAGATGGCGGACGAGCTCCAGTATGTGGTGGACGCGGCGGAGCAGGACCCGGCGGTGCGGGTGGTCGTACTCAAGGGCAGCAGGAAGGCCTTCTCCGCAGGCGGGGACATCGGCTACTTCTATCAGCTGATCCAGGCCGGCGGCGAGGTCAACATGGACGGGCTCATCAGCAAGGTGGGCGGCGTGGCCGACGGCATCAAGCGCATGAGCAAGATGGTCATCACCTCGGTGTGCGGTGCGGCGGCGGGGGCCGGTGTGAGCCTGGCCCTGGCCGGCGACTTCATGATCTGCGCCGATAACGCGAAATTCATCCTGGCCTTTGTGAATCTGGGCCTGGTGCCCGACACCGGCGCCACTTATCTGCTGGCCAAGAGTATCGGGACCGCCCGCACCATGGAGCTGGCGGCCACCGGGCGGCCCGTGGACGCCCAGGAGGCCAAGGCGCTGGGCCTGGCCTACAAGGTGACCACCGTGGATGAGCTGGACGAGGTGACTATGGCCTTTGCGAAAAAGCTGGCCGCGGGGCCCCTTGTCTCGTATAAAAATATCAAAAAGCAGCTCTACGCCGCCAGTTACAGCGACTACAAGCAGTGGCTGGCCGAGACGGAGGTGCCCACCCAGCGGGAGTGCGCCGCCTCCATGGACTTCCAGGAGGGCTGCAAGGCCTTTATGGAGAAGCGCAAGGCCCAGTTCCAGGGGAAATGATATACAGGCGAATCACGCCGAACACCCGTAAGGAAAGGTGGCAAGGGATTTGAAATCAAAGATCGTGACCCGCGAAGAGGCCGTGGCCGGTATCCATGACGGCCAGGTCATCATGTTCGGAGACTGGCACGGAGAATTCTCCGCCGAGGAGCTCATCACTGAGGTGCTGAAGAAGGGCGTCAAGGACATCGACGCCATCGCCGTGTCCGGCGGCATGCCGGACCAGGGGCTCGGCCGGCTCATCCACGAGCACCGGGTCAGAAGCCTCATCACCACCCACATCGGCCTCAACCCGGAGGCCCGGGACCAGATGTTCGCCGGGGAGCTGGACATTGAGTTCGTGCCCCAGGGCACCTTTGCCGAGCGCATCCGCTGTGGCGGCGCCGGTCTGGGCGGCTGTCTCACCCCCACCGGCATCGGCACCGATGTGGAAAAGGGCAAGCAGAAGCTGACCATCAACGGCAAGGAGTACCTGCTGGAGCTGCCCCTCCATGCCGACGTGGCCCTCATCAAGGCCACCAAGGCGGACCGTGCGGGCAACCTGAATTTCCGGCTCATCAGCCGGGCCACCAACAGCTATATGGCCCTGGCGGCCGATCTGGTCATCGCCGAGGTGGAGGAGCTGGTGGAGGTGGGCGAGCTGGGCCCCGATGATATCGATGTGCCCGCGCCCATTGTGGACATGGTGTATGTGCGGACGGGAGAGAAGAAGCCCTTCTGTCCCATGTGGCAGCGGGCGAAGGCCAAGGCAGAGGCCAAGGCCCGGGAAGCGGCGGAAGGAGGCAGCAAGTAATGGGAGCTCTGACCGGACGGGCGTTGATCGCGTCTCGCTGCGCGAAGTTTTTCAAAGACGGTGATTTTGTCAATCTGGGCATCGGACTGCCCCTGATGTGCGTCAACTACCTGCCGGAGGGGGTCAACCTCTGGCTGGAGGCCGAGATTGGAATCGTGGGCTGCGGCAGCTCTCCCTCCTGGGACGACGCCGACCCCGACCTCATCGACGCCGGCGGCCAGCCGGCCTCGGTCATCCCCGGCGGCAGCGTCTGTGACCACGCCACCTCCTTTGCCTACATCCGGGGCGGCCACATCGACGCGGCGGTGCTGGGCACCCTCCAGGTGGACCAGCAGGGCAACATCGCCAACTGGACCATCCCGGGCAAGCTGGTGCCCGGCATGGGCGGCGCCATGGATCTGTGCGCCGGCGTGAAGAAGATCGTGGTGGCTACCGACCACTGCGAGAAGAGCGGAGAGTCCAAGATCCTCAAGCAGTGCACCCTGCCCCTGACCGGCGCCCGGTGTGTCACCGATATTGTCACCGAGCGGTGCTACTTTGAGGTGACCCCGGAAGGGCTGGTACTCCGGGAGCTGGCCCCCGGCTACACTGTGGAGGACATCAAGGCCTGTACCGAGGCCGACTTCCTGGTGCCCGACGAGATCGGCGTCATGGAGTGATTACCTCGGCGGGCGGCCATCAAAAACAAAAAACGGAGCGCCAAAAGGCGCTCCGTTTTGTTATTTCTGGTATTCAAATTCCAGATTGTAGAGGCAGACGGTGTCGCCGTCCTGGACGCCCATCTCCTCCATCCGCTGGAAGAGGCCGGACTCCCGCAGGACCCGGTCGAACCAGTTCCGGGACTCGATGTCGCCGAAGTTGACGTTGGCCATGAGCCGCTGGAGCCAGGGACCGTCCACCATCCACACGTCGTCCACCTTCTCGATGGTGACGTCGCCGCTGGTGTCCAGCTGCGGGGGGGCGGGGACGTAGTCGGGCTCGTACACCGTGATGGGGGGCAGTTGGGACAGCAGCCCGGCGGCGTGGCGCATGAGGGCGTCCACCCCCTGGTGGGTGGCGGCGGAGAGCTCGAAGAAGGTGAGCCCCTTGGCCTCCACATGGGCCTTCAGTTTCTCCAGCCCGGACCGGTCCTCGGCGATGTCGGCCTTGTTGCCCGCCACCAGCATGGGCCGCTGGGCCAGCTGGGGGCTGTACTGGGCCAGCTCGGCGTTGATGGCCTCAAAATCCTCCACCGGGTCCCGGCCCTCACGGCCGGACACGTCCACGATGTGGATAAGGAGGCGGCAGCGGTCGATGTGCCGGAGGAAGTCGTGGCCCAGGCCGGCGCCCTCGCTGGCCCCCTCGATGATGCCGGGAATGTCGGCCATGACGAAGGAGACGCCCTCGTCCACATAGACCACGCCCAGGTTGGGGAAGAGGGTGGTGAAGTGGTAGTCGGCGATCTTGGGCCGGGCCTTAGACACCACGGAGAGCAGGGTGGACTTGCCCACGTTGGGGAAGCCCACCAGGCCCACGTCGGCCAGCAGCTTCAGCTCCAGAATGACCTCACGCTCCTGGCCGGGCAGCCCCGCCTTGGCGAAGTTGGGCACCTGGCGGGTGGGGGTGGCAAAGTGCTTGTTGCCCCAGCCGCCGTTGCCGCCCCGGCAGAGGACGAAGGGCTCGGTGGTGGACATGTCGGCGATGATCTGGCGGCTCTCAGCGTCCCGGACCACGGTGCCCAGGGGGACCTTGATGACCATGTCCTCCCCGTCCTTGCCCGAGCAGCGCTTGCCGGTGCCGTCCATGCCGTTGCCGGCCACGTACTTGCGCTTGTAGCGGAAGTCCATCAGGGTGGACATGTGGGGGTCCACCTGGAGGATCACGTCGCCGCCCCGGCCGCCGTCACCGCCGTCGGGGCCGCCGGCGGCCACATACTTCTCCCGGTGGAAGGCCACGGCGCCGTTGCCTCCCTTGCCGGACCTTACCGTGATTTTCGCGGTATCCACAAATGCTGGCATAGACAGCACCTCCTGTGTAAAAGTAAGAATAGCGAAAAAACGCCCCGAACAGAGGATACCCTGTCCGAGGCGTTATGATGCTCAAGTTACTGGGCGATCTCCACGATGGAAACCTGCTTGCGGTCCTTACCCAGACGCTCGAACTTGACCTTGCCGTCCTTGAGGGCGAACAGGGTGTCGTCGCTGCCCTTGCCCACGTTCACACCGGGGTGGATGTGGGTGCCGCGCTGACGCACCAGGATGTTGCCGGCCAGGACGAACTGACCGTCGCCCCGCTTCACGCCCAGACGCTTGGACTCGGAATCACGGCCGTTCCGGGTGGAGCCGACGCCCTTCTTGTGAGCGAAGAACTGAAGACCGATCTTCAGCATGGTGTTACACCTCCATGTCGTAAACGATGATGTTGTCGGGATATTCCTCCCTGAGGTCGGTGAAGTAGACCATCATGGCTGTCAGAAGGGTCTGACAGGTGCTCTCGTTGGTCTGCCCCAGGCCGCCGGGGAGCTTGAGGGTGATGGAGGCATCCTTTTCCCGCACCTTCACCGCAGCCTCCAGGCCGAGAATGTCGTTGACGGCGCACTCGGTGAGCCGGACGGCACTGGTGACGGCGGCGCAGAGGATGTCCTCCCCCTGGGAGGCCAGGCCGCTGTGACCCTTGACTTCAAAGCCGGTCAGGCGGCTGCCCTCCGTAAAAAAAGTAACCTCGATCATAGGTCAGGTAAGAGGGAGGCTCAGGCCTCGATCTTGCCGATGGTGACCTTGGTGTAGGGCTGACGGTGGCCCTGCTTGCGGCGGTAGCCCTTCTTGGGCTTGTACTTGAAGACGATGACCTTCTTGCCCTTGCCGTTCTTCACCACGGAAGCGGTGACCTTGGCGCCGTCCACCACGGGAGCGCCGAAGGTGGCCTTGTCGCCGTCCAGTACAGCCAGGACCTTGTCGAAGGTCACGGTGTCGCCGGCCTCGACGGGAAGCTTCTCGATGAAGAGGGTATCACCCTCGGCCACCTTGTACTGCTTGCCGCCGGTCTCAATGATCGCGTGCATTCTATTTTTCACTCCTTCATTACGGGCTCGCTGTCGGGGGCGGGAAGAAGCGCGGAGGGCGCGCAGCGTGACAGCCTGCACCCTTGCTCACGTCTCCCACTTTCGTACCCAGTCAAAGCGGCTATAATAGTATATCAGTGCCCATGGGGCTTGTCAATGGATTTCTGCCCTAATTTCTCCCTTTTTTCCGGGTAAAAACAGGGAAAAAGCCGGTTAGGGTTCCGCCAGCCGTCCCAGGTACCAGCCGGTGGAGCCGTTCTTCTTCACCAAGGCGCCCCGGGAGGTCTCCTCCACCACGGAGAGGAGGTCGCCGGGGGTCACGGAGAGGCGGTAGTCGGTGGAGTCCAGGCAGAAGGTCTGGCCATCCCGGTGCCGCAGGTACTTGGTGAGTACCCACAGCTCTTTCCCGGTGCTCAGGTGGCGGCACAGGGAGAACTCCGGTCCCTCCTCCAGCACCTCCACGGCGTGGTCGGTCCAGGAGATGGTGAAGGGATGGGCGCTCTCATCCTGGCTGTCCAGGGCCCGACGGCGGGGGAGGTCGTCGTAGGAGCACCAGGTGATGTCCTCGCCGCCGGGGGGGAGGATGAGGGCGTTGAGCTGGCCGTCGTCCTTAAGGACGCAGCCGCCGTCGATGCTGATGATCTTCCGGTCCCGGCAGATGAGAGGCTCACAGCAGGGGTGGTCGGTGCGGTAGAGGGTCACCGGCCAGTGCCCCACCACGCAGTAGTAGGGGAAGGAATGGCCCTGGGACAGGAAGTCGTCGTTTTTCATGCACTTCCAGGCGTCCAGCTCCTCCATGTGGTCGTAGGAGGGTACGCCGCCGTGGACAAAGACGTAGCCCGGGGCGGTGAGGATGGTGGGCAGGCTCCGGAGAAAGTCCAGCTCGGGGATGAATTTTTCACGGAGGGCGGCGCGGAGGGCGGGCAGGTCCTCGGGGGAGGACACCGGCGCGCCGATCTCCATGGCCATCTGCACCACCAGGGAGCGCTCCTTCCACACATTGAGGTAGTAGCGGAAGAAGTCCCGGCCCAGGCCGGCGTTCTGGTCCACGAAGTCCACCGCCAGGTTGTCGCAGTTGCCGCACAGGGCGTGGACGGTGTGGGTCTTGGAGAGCTCCATGACATAGCGCAGGGTGGCCAGGCTGTCGGGACCCTTTTCAATAAGATCGCCCACCAGCACCAGGGCGTCGTCGGTGGTAAAGCCCACCTTGTCCAGCAGGCCCTTCAGCCAAGGCAGGTTGCCGTGGACGTCGCTGACCGCCAGCAGCCGTCCGTTGGCGGGATAGGGGATGGGGCGGACCACCGCCTTCATGGGTCAGGACCTCCTTTTCGTGAATTTGGGCTCAGAAGCGGGCGGCGTAGGCCACCCAGCCGTCCCGGTCCTTCCGGCCAAAGACAGTGAGGCCGTTCTTCTCCAGGGCGGCGCGGACCTCGTCGCAGCGGGTGTCGATGATGCCGGAGCACAGGAAGACGCCGCCGGGGGCCAGAAGCTCCTCCACGTGGGCGGAGAGGGGGATGATGACATCGGCCACGATGTTGGCCAGCACCACGTCGTATTTCTGCGCCGAGAGCTCCGCCTTCAGGGAGGCGTCGGAGAGGATGTCCCCAGCCAGCACGGTGTACATGTCCCGGCCGATGCCGTTGAGACCGGCGTTTTCATAGGCCACGTCCACCGCCTTGGGGTCAATGTCCACACCGATGGCGGAGGTGGCCCCCAGCAGCAGGGAGGCGATGGACAGAATGCCCGAGCCGCAGCCCAGGTCCAGCACCTTGGCGCCGGGCTTCACGGACTGCTCAGTCCACTCCAGGCACAGCCGGGTGGAGGCGTGGTTGCCGGTGCCGAAGGTGAGGCCGGGGTTGAGGTAGAGGGCGGTCCGGCCGTCGGGCACCGGCTCCCCCTTCTCCCACTCGGGCACCACGTAGAGCCGCTCCCCGATGGAGAGGGGCTTATAATACTTCTGCCAGCTGGTGGCCCAGTCGTTCTCCCGCAGGGGGGTGGTGGAGTAGGGCAGGTCGATGCCCGCCATCCACTTCGCCAGCTGGGCCTTGCCGTCAGCGTCGTCGGTGACGTAGAACTTCACCCGGGCGGCGCCCTTCATCTTCTCCAGCAGTTCGTCGTCCACGTAGTCCCAGTACTGCTTGTTCTGCTCCAGAAAGGTCTTGAAATCGTTTTCATCTTCAATGGCCAGACCGGTGGCGCCGTTCATGGTCAGCTTGGCGCACAGGTCGTCCAGTTGAGGTTCGGTGGTCTCCACCGTGACCTCCAGCCATGTGGTATCCATAGATGCAGCTCCTTTGGAAAAATTACCGCTTGGTGCCCAGGAAGAAGAGGGCCAGCGTGCCGGGTCCGGAGTGGGCGCCGATGACGGGCCCCACGTTGTTGATGACCACGTCCTTGGTGCCGAAGCGCTTCTTCACGTCGGCGGCCACCTTCTCGGCATCGGCCAGACAGTCGCCGTGGCTGATGAAGACGGTGTCCACGTCGGTGACGGTCTTCTCCATGTGGTCCACCAGGGCGGTGAGGGAGGCTCCCCGGCCCCGGGCCTTGCCCATGCTGATGAGGTGGCCCTCGTCGTCCACGTGGAGGACGGGCTTGATGGAGAGCATGGTGCCCACCACGGCAGTGGCGGCGGAGATGCGGCCGCCCCGCTTTAGGAAGTGGAGATCGTCCACGGTGAACCAGTGGCACAGGTGGAGCTTGTTCTCCTCCACCCAGTCTCGAACGGCCTCGATGCTCTGGCCACGCTTCTGCTCCTGGACGGCGTGCCACACCAGCAGGCCCTGGCCCATGGAGGCGCACAGGGTGTCCACGGTGTAAATCTTCCGGTCGGGGTACTGCTCGGCGAGCTCATTCACCGCGATGACTGAGGACTGGTAGGTGGTGGACAGGCCAGAGGAGAAGGCCAGCACCAGTATGTCCTTCCCAGCCTGGAGGAGGGGCTCCAGCATGGCGGTGTACTCGGCTACGTTGACGGCGGAGGTGGTGGCCATCTCGCCGTCCCGGAGCATCTTGTAAAAGACCTTGGGGGCCATCTCCCGGTCGTCGGGGTAGTTGTGGTAGGTCTTGCCCTGCACCGTGAAGGACAGGGGCAGCACCTCCACCCCCAGCTCTTTGACCAGGCTGTCAGGCAGGTCGGCGGAAGAGTCGGTGACGATGACATAGTCGCTCATATGGTAATTACCTCCCGTATAGAATGGGGTATGTACTCCGATTTGAGATCACTTTCTCCGGCGTTCCGGCTTCTCCTCCTGGGGGGCAATGAGCGAGAGGAGGCGCTGGCAGGCCAGCTTGTCGGCGTAGCTGCGCAGGGCCAGCCGCAGGGCAAGCCGGGGCAGGTCCTCCCGGCTCAGGTCGGGGTCCAGCACCTCGGCGGTGCAGTCCAGGGCCAGGGAGAGCTCCTGGTAGAAGGCGGCGTACAGCTTTTCCGGGTCCCGGCCCGCGCTGCCCGTCTCCAGCAGGGTGCGGGTGTCCCGGACGGAGAGGACCTGCTTGAGGGCGCAGATGGCGGTGAGGTAGCCCAGGTGGGTCTTGCTGTACTTCTTGCCCTCGGCCCGGGGAAGCAGGCCGTCCTTGATGTAGTTGTTCACCATGGCGGGAGTCAGAGCCTCGCCGCCGTCATAGGAGATGAGCTGGCGGGAGACGTAGGAGATGACCTGGTCCATGTAGAGGCCGATGTCGGGAAAGCTGTCCCACACCATGGGGCGCTCCTCCTCCAGCCGGCGCTTCAGTTCTTCCAGTTCCTCCACCGCGGGTCACTCCTTGTCTTTCATAATTTTAAATATGACATTTCAGCATATCGATATGAATTATACCACGATTTCAGCACTACGTAAAGGGGTGGGAGGAGTTTCCGGGAGGGCTGAAAAAAGCCCGGAGCCCTTCCGGTGAGCGGGCTCCGGGCATAGGGCCGTGTCAGGCCTCCTTGGCGTCCAGGCTGGTGGCGGCGGCGAAGAAGCCGGCCCACTGGGGGGAGCGGAAGAAGACCAGCTGCCCCGGCAGGCGGATGTCCTCCACGGTGAGGAAGCGCTTTTTCTCCTCCCGCTGGGCCAGCAGGCCGTTGAGGTGGGTGAGCAGGCCCAGGTCCAGCCAACCGCCCAGGTCCTGGGCCTCATATTGGCAATCCTCCCCGTTCAGAGTGAAGGTAAGGACGCGCTTGCCGTCGGCGGCGGGAGCCAGGTTGCCGCCGGAGAGGTCCGCCGCCCCGCCGGTGAGGGCGGAGAGGGACTTGAGCAGGTCACGGTACATGGTGTCGGGGGAGGGGGACTCGGGGACCGTCACCAGGGCCTGGTCGGGCTCGTCCTGGGCCAGGCGGCAGAGGAGGGAGAGATAGGCCGGGTCCTCGTAGGACTCGGGATGGGCTTGGAAGTGAGTCTCCAGCTCAGGGGAGAAGCGGAAACTCAGCCGCTTGAGGGTGGCGAGCTGCTGGTCCACCGGTACCGCCGGGCGGCGGAGCTGGGCGGAGAGGAGACCGGCGAAGTGGTCGAGATCCATGTGTATCCGTCCTTTCTTACTCAGGGGGTGACCCGGCGGGCCAGTTCCAGGGCCAGCCGGAAGTAGGCATCCTTGGCGTCCTGGGGCAGCTTGCCCAGCAGGCCGGGGTCCCAGAAGTCGCCCCCAAGGTTGTCTTCGGTGTAGAGGAACTGATAGAATTCCACGCCTCGGAATTTGCACACCGCCGCGCAGGCGGCGCACTCCATGTCCACGCAGAGGCAGCCCTCGGCCTTGCGCCGGGCCACGTTCCGCCGGGTCTCCCGGTAGAGGGCGTCGGTGGTCCAGGTGGGGCCCTCCACAAAGGGTACCCCCAGCTGGGTGAGGACCCGGGCGGTGCGGGGGGCGGTGTCCAGAGGGATATAGTTCTCCTCCGG
This sequence comes from Intestinimonas sp. HCP28S3_D6, assembly GCF_052065695.1. Classification (NCBI taxonomy): domain Bacteria; kingdom Bacillati; phylum Bacillota; class Clostridia; order Eubacteriales; genus Intestinimonas; species Intestinimonas sp. HCP28S3_D6. The sequence continues at coordinate 69,843 of NZ_JBQHTM010000008.1, read as the reverse complement.
GGGGAGGTAGTGGTAGCTGACGCCCTCGTCCCGGCGGGCCGCCGTGGGGACGATGAGGTGGCCGTCGGGCAGGTCCCGGGCCAGGGAGCCGCAGGAGCCGAAGAGGATGAAGCGCCGGGCCCCCCGGGCGATGACCTCCTCCATCATGCCGGCGGAGGCGGCGCCCCCCAGCAGGGTCTGGTAGAGGCCCAAGGTCTTGTTCTGGTAGTCGATGGCGTAGATGGGGATTTGAAAAAAGACGGGCAGGTGGCCCAGTACCCGGGTGCCCGGCCAGCTTGCGGCGGCCTGGGTCAGGGAGGGCTGGAAGGTGACCACCACCGTCTCGGGAAAGCCCTCCACCGGCGCGGCGGCGTGGCTGGGCTCCAGAACCGCCTCCCGGGCGGGGTCGTAGGCGTCCAGAATGCTCATGGGGACCTCCTTTTTGGGACATTTCTTTGGAAAACCGCCCGTGTGCTCAGGGCGCGTCTGGGAAGCCACGCCCCACAAAGAAAAGTAACAGGGAAAAGTGAAGAGTGAATAGGTAAGAGAGACGGAACCCCATCCCACAATAGAGGGAATACCAGGCAGCGCCATCACGCCCCGATACCCACCCACGCAGGCGGCGAAAAAATGTGGGATAGAACCACAAGTTTTCCCTGTTCCGCCGAGGTAGTCTACCGTAGACGGGGCTGGACCTCTATGGGGGCGTAAAGCCGGGCCGCCGGATTCCTATTTGGAGCCACTCAACCCGCTCGGGAGCCCCTTTTTCTTTGGATTCCAAAAACCGTTCTTTTTCCAGCAGGGAAAAAGAAACGGGTTTTGAACCGTCTCTCCCGTCCTTTCACGTAACAGAAAGGCAATGGGCCGAGATGTCGTTTGGCGGGTGGATGATATCCGCCCCTACTCCACCTTTGCGACGTGATACCGGGGGCGCGTCTGGGAAGCCGCGTCCCACAGACAGCGTGGTGCCGGGGTGGCGGGCGGCCACAGGCCGCCCCTACGCCGGCAGGTTACTCCTCGTCCAGCTTGAGGACGGCCATGAATGCCTCGGTGGGAAGCTGAACAGAACCCAAGCTCCGCATCTTTTTCTTGCCCTCTTTCTGCTTCTCCAGCAGCTTCTTCTTCCGGGTGATATCGCCGCCGTAGCACTTGGCCAGCACGTCCTTCCGCATGGCCTTCACTGTCTCCCGGGCGATGATCTTGCCGCCGATGGCCGCCTGGACGGGGATCTCAAAGAGCTGACGGGGGATGTTCTCCTTGAGCTTCTCGCACAGCCGACGGGCCCGGCCATAGGCCTTGTCCCGATGGGCGATGAAGGAGAGGGCGTCCACCTGGTCGCCGTTGAGCAGCAGATCCACCTTCACCAGGTCGCTGACCTCGTAGCGGTCCAGCTCGTAGTCCAGGGAGGCGTAGCCCTTGGTGCGGGCCTTCAGGGTGTCGAAGAAGTCGTAGATGATTTCGTTGAGGGGCATGGAGTAGTGGAGCTCCACCAGGTTGGTGTCCAGGTACTGCATGTCCTTGAACTCCGCCCGGCGCTCCTGGCACATGGGCATGATGTTGCCCACGTACTCCGGCGGGGTGAGGATGGTCACCTTGGCGTAGGGCTCCCGGGCCTCGGCGATGACGGCGGGGTCGGGGTAGTTGTGGGGGTTGTCCACCTTGACCACGGTGCCGTCGGTCTTGGTGATCTCGTAGATGACCGAGGGGAGGGTGGTGATGAGGTCCAGGTTGAACTCCCGCTCCAGCCGCTCCTGGATGATCTCCATGTGGAGCATGCCCAAAAAGCCGCACCGGAAGCCGAAGCCCAGGGCCACGGAGGACTCGGGCTCGAAGGAGAGGGAGGCGTCGTTGAGCTGGAGCTTCTCCAAAGCGTCCCGCAGGTCGGGGTACTTGGAGCCATCCTCGGTGTAGATGCCACAGTAGACCATGGCCCGGGCGGGGCGGTAGCCGGGGAGGGGCTCGGCGGCGGGGGCGTCGGTGCCGGTGACGGTGTCGCCCACCCGGGTGTCCTTCACGTCCTTGATGGAGGCGGTGAAGTAGCCCACCTCGCCGGCGATGAGCTCCTGACAGGGCTCCATGCCGATGGGGAGAAGGTGGCCGCACTCCAGCACCTGGTAGCTGGCGCCGGAGGCCATCATCTTCACGTTCATGCCGTTTTTCAGGGTGCCCTCCATGACGCGGAAGTAGACGATGACGCCCCGGTAGGGGTCGTACTGGCTGTCAAAGATGAGGGCCTGGAGGGGGGCGGCGGGGTCGCCCTTGGGGGCGGGGACGTTCTTGACGATGTCCTCCAGCACGGCGGGGATGTTGATGCCCACCTTGGCGGAGATCTCGGGGGCGTCCTGGGCGGGGATGCCGATGACGTTCTCGATCTCCTCCTTCACCCGCTTGGGATCGGCGGCGGGCAGGTCGATCTTGTTGATGACGGGGAGGATCTCCAGGTCGTGCTCCACCGCCAGGTAGGTGTTGGCCAGGGTCTGGGCCTCGATGCCCTGGGCGGCGTCCACCACCAGGATGGCGCCCTCGCAGGCGGCCAGGGAGCGGCTCACCTCGTAGTTGAAGTCCACGTGGCCCGGGGTGTCGATGAGGTTGAGCTCGTAGGTATTGCCGTCGTCGGCCTTGTAGTTGAGCTTTACCGCACGGGCCTTGATGGTGATGCCCCGCTCCCGCTCCAGGTCCATGTTGTCCAGAAGCTGGGACTCCATCTCCCGCTGGGACACCGCCCCGCACAGCTCGATGAGCCGGTCGGACAGGGTGGACTTGCCGTGGTCGATGTGGGCAATGATGGAAAAGTTGCGGATCTTGGATTGGTCAGTCATAGGCAGAAACCTCCAGACGGCAAGTCCACGGGGCCCCATCGGAGATGGGGCGGCGCAGAGCGCCGTGAATGAAATCAAAAATATGGGGTCCCCGGACGCCGGGACGGCGTCTGGGGGAAGGAGGAGCAAGGAAGTGGCTGAGGGCTTCGCCGTCAGGCGGAGACCGAAGGAGCGGACTTTGCGACGACGCGGTCGATGTGGGCAATGATGGAAAAGTTGCGGATCTTGGATTGGTCAGTCATAGGCAGAAACCTCCAGACGGCAAGTCCACTGTGCCCCATCGGAGATGGGGCGGCGCGGAGCGCCGTGAATGAAATCAAAAATATGGGGTCCCCAATAAAACCTCCGATAGGGGGAATAGAAAACCGCTGAATGGGGAATGAAACCTCCGATAGGGGTGGTTACTTGCTGTTTCCGGCTTCGTAGGCGGCCACCCGGCGGCCGATACGCTCGCCGGTGTTGTGGATGATCTGAAGGAGGGACTGGTAGGCGCCGGGGTAGGTCTGGGTGAGCACGTCATGGTTGATGGGAGGCAGACTGCCCGATTCCTTGACCTGGCTGGCCAGGGCGTCCACATACTCCACCTCGGCACAGGTCATGTCGGCATTTGCAAGGCCCGTGACGAAGCGCCGGGCGGGAATGGTGAAGAAGTCCTCGTTGTTGTTGCCGTCGGCCCGGTAGAGGTGGCGGAACATCTTGTAGACGGCGGTGCTCAGGTAGTCCGAGCAGGCCTTGATGGCCTCCTTGCTGCCCGACTTGCCCAGAAGATCGAAAAGCACGCCGATGGAGTTGACCAGCAGCTTCTTGGACAGAGTGGCCATGATGCTGCCCCGGAGGACGTTGTCCTTCTCGGCGCTGTAATCAAAGAGGCTCTCGGCGTCCACGATGGTGGTGCCGTCCCGGCTGAGGGTCCGGCCCAGGAGAAAGTCGGCGGAAACCCCGTAGTAATCACAGGCCTTCACCACAAAGGCGAGACCGGGTTCACGGATGCCATTTTCATAGTGGCTCAGCAGGGCCTGGGAGATCCCCAAATCCTTGGCCACCGAGCGCTGGGAAATACCCTTTTCCTTCCGCAGCAGAGTCAGGGAACGGGAAAAATCCGAACTCATATTCGTCACACCTCGCAAAAAACAGTATGTATAGTATAGTTTGCAAAATACAAAAAGTAAAGCGTAAAGTTTCAGATTCTGGACAATTTGGGCATTGTGATGGAGAAAGGCTTGATGTATAATGTAGCTTACCGGAGAAACTACGAATACACACATGGAGGCGTGTAAATATGTTTGAGAATCTGGTTGAAAAGCTGAAAAAGAATCCTACCACCCTGGTCTTTACCGAGGGCCCCGATCCCCGTATCCTGGAGGCCGCTTCCCGGCTGAAGAAGGAGGGCATCCTGGAGCCCCTGCTGGTGGGTAACCCTGAGGAGGTCCAGGCCGCCGCTGCCAAGGGTGGTTTTGACATCACCGACATCCGCATCGTGGACCCCGCCAACTACCGCCGGATGGACGAGCTGGTGGAGAAGATGGTGGAGCTGCGCAAGGGCAAGATGAGCCCTGAAGAGTGCAAGGCCGCCCTCCTGAAGGGCAACTACTTCGGCACCATGCTGGTGAAGCTGGGCGTGGCCGACTGCCTGCTGGGCGGCGCCACCTACTCCACCGCCGACACCGTCCGTCCCGCCCTGCAGCTGGTCAAGACCAAGCCCGGCAACAAGAGCGTGTCCTCCTGCTTCGTCCTGGTCCGCGAGCGGGCCGACGGCAGCGAGGAGAAGTACGTCATGGGCGACTGCGCCATCAACATCGAGCCCTCCGCCGAGGAGATGGCTGAGTGCGCCATCGAGTGCGCCCACACCGCTAAGATCTTTGGCATCGATCCTAAGGTGGCCATGCTGAGCTACTCCACCAAGGGCTCCGGCAAGGGCGAGAAGGTGGACAAGGTGGTGGAGGCCCTGAAGCTGGCCCAGGCCGCCGCTCCCGACCTGGCCATCGACGGCGAGCTCCAGTTTGACGCCGCCTTCTCCCCCGTGGTGGCCCAGACCAAGTGCAAGGGCTCTCCCGTCGCCGGTCAGGCCAACGTCTTTATCTTCCCCGAGATCCAGTCCGGCAACATCGGCTACAAGATCGCCCAGCGTCTGGGCGGCTTTGCCGCTTACGGCCCCATCCTCCAGGGCCTGAACGCTCCCATCAACGACCTCTCCCGCGGCTGCGACGCCGAGGAGGTCTACAACATGGCCATCATCACCGCCGGCCTGAAGTAAGCAGTTTCCCAAACAGATAAAAAGCCCGCCCCGGAGCTGTTCCGGGGCGGGCTTTTTTGTGCCGCCGTGAAAAAGGCCCGGGCCCCCATGACGGAAGCCCGGGCCAGATATTATGTCACTGCCGGAGAATGACGGTGGCCTGGAAGATGGTGCCGCTGTAAGCGCCGTTGACCTCGATGACGCTGCCGGTGTCCAGATCCCGGAGGATCAGGGACTTGCCGGTGGAGGCGCTGAGGATGACGGCGGTGGAGGGGACAGACACGGTGACCATCTCCTCGCCGCCGGCGTCGGTGGCGGCCCGGAGGTAGATGATGTTCTCGGCGTAGTCTACATAGAGGATGGTGCCCGAGACCTTATTGCCGGAGTTAACGGCCTGCTGGATCTCGATGGACACCACCTGGTTGCCGTTGACGGCCAGACCCAGCTTATAGCCGGGCTTCAGGGAGGAGAGGGCCATCTCCTTGTTGTTCTGGGTCACGGAGACGGAGTTGTCCACGGTGTAGGAGGCCTTCGTGCCGTCGGAGAGGGTCATCTCCAGCGTGTAGCCGCTCTTCTCCTGAATGATGCGCTCCACAGTACCGGTGAGGTTGACGTTCTGGGTGGTGGCCTCGATGCGGCTCACCTCGCCGTAGCGCACGGTAAACTCCACCTCGTCGCCCACCCGGAGCTTATCCACGGCGGAATCCTCGTCATCCCGCTCCACGACCGGGGGATCGGACAGGTCCACCTTGAAGCTCACCATGGTGCCGTCCTTCTGGGTGACCACGAAGGTGATAGTGGTGTCGGTACCGGAGCCGAAGGTCCGCTCACTGATGGTGCCCACGGTGGTGGTGGAGCTGGGGTAAGCCTGGATCATGGTGGCGTCATCGCTCTCGTTGAGAAGGATGGTGACAAAGTCGTTCTTGTCCAGGTCACGGAGCCGGGTGGTCTCCCCGTCATAGGTGATGACGGCGGCGGAGGTGACGTCATAGGTGGCCCTACGGTCGTTGGAAAGCCGGGTAATGGTGATGGTCTCGTCGGAGGAGTCCACCGACTGGATGACGCCCTGGACATAGTTGGACTTGGTGTCCACCGAGACGGACTGGACGGTGTTGTCCTCGTCCAGCAGGCGGAGGATCACGTAGCTGTCCTTGAGGGTGCTGCTCAGGGAGTCCACAAGGCCGTCCACAGTGGTGGTGGCGCCGGAGGGGATGGTATAGGTCCGGGTGACGCCGTCGAAGCCGATGAGCTGGACGGTGGCGGAGGTGGCGCTGGTGGATGTTCTGGTGTAGCTGGAGAGGATGCCCTCCACGGTGGAGGTGCCGCCGGTGAACTGAATGGCCACCAGCCGGCCCTGGTCGTCCAGCTTGCACACGGCGGTGGTATAGTTGGCGCCGGCGTCCACGATGGAGGAATCTCCGGTGGTCTTACTGCCCACCTGGACCTGGGTAAAGCGGTCCATGGTGAGGATACGGCCAGTGCCGTCGGCGGTGACGGCCACATTCTTGCCGTCGATGCCGTTGACGGTGGCGGTAAAGACCTCCAGCTCACTGCTGACCCGGACGGCGAAGGGGGTGCCGGTGCTGTCCAGGCAGACCCGGGCGTGGCGGCCGCTCTTCAGGGCGGAGGAGGTGGTCTCCATGTTGTTCTCATAGATGGTGACATTGGCGGGCAGGGTGACGGTACCGATGGCGGCGCCGGTGAGATCGCTGCTCAGGGAGAGCTGGATGACGCCGTTGGTCTCGATGGCCGAGGAGATAACGCCCTGTCGGAAGGCATAGTCGGTGTACTCGGGCAGGTCAGGGGAGGTGCCGTGGGCCTGCATGTAGGCGATGGCACGGGTGAGCATGGTGGCCATGACGGCCCGGGTGACGTTGAGCTTGGGGCTGAAGTCGTTGAACTCGTCGCCTTCCACGATGCCGTAGACGTGGAGCAGGTAGACCGAGGGCTTGGCGTCGGCGGCGATGGAGGAGGCGTCGTCAAAGGTCAGGGGATAGGAGGTGAGCCGGTCGGCCATGGGGCCCAGCTGCATGGCCCGGACCAGGTAAATGGCCAGGTCCTCCTTCTCAATGGGCTTGGTGAGGGCACCGGTCTGGTAGAGGCTCTTCAGGTCAGAGCTGGTGAGGATGCCGGTGGCCAGACAGATGGAGAACTCCTGATAGAACCAGCTCTGCTCGTTGTTGAGCAGGGTCTTGAGTGTGGGGAAGTAGTTCACGGAGATATCCGTAGTGGTGCTGGAGTCCAGCCCCACGGTCCGGGCGCACAGCGCCAGGGCCTCAGCGGTGGTGAGCTGGTTCTCCGGCTTGAAGTTGCCGTCTTCATAGCCTTTGAACATCCCGGCGGCCGTCATGGCCTCTATGTAGCTCTTGGCCCAGTGGGCCTGAATATCGGGAAAGGTGGTGGCGGCAGACGCGGGCAGAACGGTCGCGGTCAGGACCATGGCCAGCGCCAGCAGGCTGGAGAGCAGTCGTTTCACTTTCATGCGGAACACCTCCATGGACGTTTGGTGGTCGGCCGGTGCGGTCGACATAAGCTTGTATCTTTCAGTATACCGTCCGCGGGGGAAAAAAGCAACTGGAAGTATGTCGATTTCCACAAAAACCCACAGGGCAGATCAGCCAGCTTCGGTGACGCCGTCGGCGTAGCGCACGTCGCTCATGGCGTCTTTTCCGTAGAAGTCGGCCCCCATCCGCCGGGCATAGTCCTCGGTGAGCACGGCACCCCCCACCATGACCTTGCACCAGGGAGCCTCCTGCCGGAGGAGGGCGATGGTCTCCTCCATGGCGCCCACGGTGGTGGTCATGAGGGCGGAGAGGCCGCAGAAGGCGGCGTGCTCCCGGACCACGGCCTCGGTCACGGCCTGGGGGGAGACGTCCTTCCCCAGGTCCACCACCTGGTAGCCGTAGTTCTCCAGCAGCACTTTGACGATGTTCTTGCCGATGTCGTGGACGTCCCCCTTCACGGTGGAGAGGACCACCTTGGCTTTGGCGGCGGGGCGCTCCCCCTCACGGGTCATGGCCCCCCGGAGAAGCTCAAAGACGGCCTTGGCCGCCTCGGCGCTCATGAGGAGCTGGGGGAGGTAGAGCTTGCCCGTCTCGAAGGCGGCCCCCACCCGGTCCAGGGCGGGGATGAGGCCGTCGTCGATGAGCTCCATGGGGGCCTTGCCCCCGTCCAGGCCCGACTTGGCGGCGGCCACGGCGCTCTCCTTGAGGCCCCGCTCCACGGCGGTGCCCAGGTCCATGCCGGCGGCAGGGACGGCAGGAGCGGGGGTGGGGGCGGTCTCCCCGGCCATGGCGGCGATGTAGTCCTGGCAGTTGGGGTCCAGGCCCTTCAGGGCGCAGTAGGCCCGGAGGGCGTCGGTCATGGGGGCGGAGTTGGGGTTCAGAATGGCGGCAGACAGGCCGTGCTCCAGGGCCAGCAGGAAGAAGGCGGAATTGACCGCCTCCCGCCGGGGCAGGCCGAAGGACACGTTGGAAACGCCCAGGCTGGTGCGGCAGCCCAGCTCCCGGGTGATGTGGTCCACCGTCTCCAATGTGACGGCGGCGGCGCTCTGGTCGGCGCTGATGGTGAGGGCCAGGGGGTCGAAGATCAGGTCCTCTTTGGGGATGCCATAGCTGGCGGCGGTGTCAATGATCTTTTGGGCGATGGCCACCCGCTCCCCGGCGGTGGCAGGGATGCCGTTCTCGTCCAGGGTGAGGGCGATGGCGGTGCCGCCGTATCGTTTCAGGAGGGGAAAGACGGCGGCCATGCTCTCGGCCTTGCCGCTCACCGAGTTCACCAGGGGGCGGCCGTTGTAGCACCGCATGGCGGCGGCCATGGCGCCGGGATGGTTGGTGTCGATCTGGAGGGGGAGGTCGGTGACGGCCTGGAGCTCCTCCACCGTCCGGGGCAGGAGGGTGGGCTCATCCACCTCGGGCAGGCCCACGTTCACATCCAGCACCTGGGCGCCCTTCTCCTGCTGCTCGATGGCCAGCCGGAGGACGTAGTCCATGTCCCCCGACCGGAGGGCCTCCTTGAGACGAGGCTTGCCGGTGGGGTTGATGCGCTCTCCGATGAGCACGGGCTTCTCCCCAAAGACCACAGTGCGGGCGTAGGAGGATACCCAGGTCCGGTGCTTGGGGGTGACGGGCAGGGCGGGCAGATCCCGGCAGACTGCCGAGAGAGCACGGATGTGCTCGGGAGTGGTGCCGCAGCAGCCTCCCGCCACCCGCAGACCGGCCTTGACCAGCTCCGCCATGGCGGCGGCGAAGTCCTCAGGCCCCACCCGGAAGTGGGTGCAGCCGTCCACGCACTCGGGGAGACCGGCGTTGGGCTGGATGAGCACGGGGAGGGAGGTGAGACGGAGCAGCTCCGGGAAGAGGGTGGCCATCTGCTCGGGGCCCAGGCCGCAGTTGAGGCCCATGGCGTCCACCCCCAGGCCCTCCAGCAGGGCCACGGCGGAGGAGAGATCGCCGCCGGTGAGCATCCGCCCGGTCTGGTCCAGCACCACCGAGACGAAGATGGGCAGATCGCAGTTCTCCTTGGCGGCCAGCACGGCGGCCTTGGCCTCGTAGAGGTCGCTCATGGTCTCGATGAGCACCAGGTCGGCCCCGGCGGCGGCTCCCGCCCGGACGGCGGGGGCGTAGGCGGCCACCGCCTCCTCAAAGGGCAGGTCCCCCATGGGCCGCAGCAGACGGCCGGTGGGACCCAGATCCAGCGCCACAAAGCCCCTGCCGTGCTCCGCCACAGCCTCCCGGGCCAGGGTCACGGCGGCGGTGACGATCTCCTCCACCGGGTGGCCGGCGAGCTTGACGGCGTTGGCGCCGAAGGTGTTGGTGGTGACGATGTCGGCTCCGGCGGAGAGGTACTGGGCGTGGACGGCCCGGACGGCGTCGGGCCGCTCCAGGTTCCACAGCTCCGGCTCATAGCCGGCGGGGAGGCCGGCGGCCTGGAGCATTGTGCCCATGCCGCCGTCGAAAATGAGCACCCGGCGGGAGAGTTCTTCTCTGATGTTCATGGGTGGACTCCTTTATCTATGAAATGGTATGGGTGCTCAGCCCTTCCGGAAGGCGCAGTCGGTCTTGCCGCAGGCCGCGCAGCCGGTGGGGGGGCACCAGGGGGTGGGGGAGAGCCCCACCACGGCGGTGACCGACTTGGTGGGGGTGAGCATCATGGTCTCGGTGGCGGTGAGGCCGATGCGCTTGGAGGCCTCCAGGGCCTCCAGCAGGGGCCGCTGGAAGTCGATGGGAAAGTCGCCGTAGCCGGGGCTGAACCGGGGGCGGAGGAAGAGCCCCTCCGGGGCCACTTCACGGGCCAGACCGTCGCAGCACTCGTCGCAGTAGGCCTCCAGCAGCGAGGCGGCGCAGGCCTGGAGGATGACGGCCCGGCTCACCTGGGTGACGGCCGAGCGGCGGAGGAGCCGGTCGGTCTCCGCCCCGAGGGTGGCGGCGAAGAGATACACCTCCCCGCAGTTCTTGAGGTGCCGGGCCAGGTAGGCGCTGGGGATGACCATGCCGGCGCAGGTCACCGTCCCGTCCTCCACCGCGGCGGGAAAGCGCCGCCACACCGCCCTGGGTCGGGCGGTGGCCTCCAGCTCCGTGCCGCAGGAGTGGAGGGATTCCTCCAGCTGTTCATCGATGGTCCCGCCGGGCCGGTGGAGCCCCAGGTACCGGCGGGCCTCCTTCCAGTCGATCTCAGCCATGGGGACGGAGGATGCAGGAGAGGTTGTCCATGATCTTGGCGGCCACCTCCGGCTTGTTCATGGTGTAAATGTGGATGTGCTCCACGCCGTGGGCGATGAGGTCCAGGATCTGCTCCGTGGCGTAGGCGATGCCGGCCTGGCGCATGGCGGCGGGGTCGTCGCCGAAGCGGTCGGCAATGCCCTGGAGCCGGGGGGGCATGACGGTGCCGGAGAGCTCGCAGGACCGGCGGATCTGCTGGACGGTGATGACGGGCATGATGCCGGCCACGATGGGCACGGTGATGCCCTTGTCCAGGGCCCGGAAGAGGAAGCGGTAGAGCACGTCGTTATCGAAGAACATCTGGGTGGTGAGGAAGTCGGCGCCGGCGTCCACCTTCCGCTTCAGATTGTCCAGGTCGGTGTAGAAGTGGGGGCACTCCACGTGGCCCTCGGGGTAGCAGGCGGCGCCGATGCACAGGTCCGTCCCGCCGGGCAGGGAGCGGATGTGGGAGATGAGCTCGTTGGCGTAGTGGTAGTGCTCGGGGGAGGGGAAGGAGGTGTCCTGGGGGATGTCGCCCCGGAGGGCCAGGATGTTCTCGATGCCGGCGGCCTGGAGCCGCTCCACCATGTCGGCCACCTGGTCCCGGGTGGAGGAGACGCAGGTGAGGTGGGCCAGGGCGGGGACCCGGTAGACGTCCTGGAGCCGGGCGGCCAGCTCCAGAGTGCGCTTGGAGGTGGAGCCGCCCGCGCCGTAGGTGACGCTGATGAAGTCGGGGGCCAGGGCGGCGGTGTCCCGGAGGACGTCCTCCACCTTGGCCAGGGCAGCGCCGGTCTTGGGGGGAAAGAGTTCACAGGAGACGGTGACCCGCCCCTGGGTGAGAAGTTGAGAAAGTTTCATATCGGTCTGCTCCTTGTTGTTAACTGGGGGATATTTTACCACGGTAAAGCAAGCGGCGCAACGAAAACTTGTATCCGGGCTTGCAATTCGGGACGTGAGAAGCTATGATGAAAAAACATGATACCTGGAGGTATACCCATGACCAAAGAACAATACGAGGCCATCAGCCGGCCCTTCCGGGGGCGGCCCGGCGCCGTGAAGGGGCTGAAGGCCTTCAACCGGGTCCTCACCCTGAGCTGTTATCTCCTCTATCCCGCCCTGCTCCTCTGGGCCCTGGTGACAAAGGACCCCCGGCTCCTCAGGCTGGTGCTGGTGCCAGCGGTATCTTTTGTGTCCCTGAGCGTGGTCCGCCGGGGGCTCAACCGCCCTCGGCCCTATGAGGCCCTGGACATCGTCCCCATCATCCCCCGGGACAAGAAGGGGGAGTCCTTCCCCAGCCGCCACGTCTTTTCCGTCTTTGTCATCGCCATGACCTGGGGCTGGGTCTGCCCGCCGGTGGGCTGGCTTCTGTGCGTGGTGGGGGTGCTGCTGGCCGTCACCCGGGTGGTGGCCGGCATCCACTTCCCCCGGGACGTGGTGGCCGGCGCCCTCCTGGGCGTGGCCTGCGGTTGGGTGGGCTTTTATCTCCTGTGAGTGCAGGTATAACAAAAGGGAGGACCGTTTTGCGGTCCTCCCTTTTGTTATGCTCAGCCCAGATAGGCCTTCTTGACGGCCTCGTCGTTGAGGAGCTCCTTGCCGGTGCCGCTCATGGTGAGCCGCCCGGTCTCCAGCACATAGGCGGTGTCCGCCGTGTGGAGGGCCATGTTGGCGTTCTGCTCGATGAGCAGGATGGTGACGCCCTGGCGGTTGATCTCCTTGATGATCTCAAAGATGCCCTTGACCACCAGCGGGGCCAGGCCCAGGGAGGGCTCATCCATCATCATGATCTTGGGCCGGGACATGAGGGCCCGCCCCACGGCCAGCATCTGCTGTTCGCCGCCGGAGAGGGTGCCCGCCGCCTGCCAGGACCGCTCCTTGAGCCGGGGAAAGAGGTCGTAGACCCATTTGATGTCGTCCTCCAGATTGTCGGTGCGCAGGTAGGCGCCGATCTTCAGGTTCTCCAGCACCGTGAGGTCGGGGAAGACGTGTCGCCCCTCAGGCACCAGGGTGATGCCCTTGGACACGATGCGGTCGGGGGAGAGGCCGGTGATGTCCTCAGCCTGGAGGTGGATGCGTCCCGAGGCCGGCTTCACTAGTCCGGCGATGGCCCGGAGGGTGGTGGACTTGCCGGCGCCGTTGGCCCCGATGAGGGTGACGATCTCCCCCTCCGGCACCTCGAAGGTGATCCCCTTCACGGCCTCAATGCCGCCGTAGTTGACCCGCAGGTCGTCAATCCTCAGCATCGTCTGCCACCCCCAAATAAGCGTCGATGACCCGCTGGTCGTTCTGCACGACCTCCGGGGTGCCCTGGCTGATGAGCCGGCCGAAGTCCAGGACGTAGATCCGGTCGGAGATCTGCATGACCAGATCCATGTGGTGCTCGATCATAAAGACGGAGAGGTTGTACTCCGTGCGGATCTGCCGGATGAAGTCGGTGAGCTCCTGGGTCTCCTGGGGGTTCATGCCGGCGGCGGGCTCGTCCAGGAGGAGGAGCTTGGGGTCGGTGGCCAGGGCCCGGGCGATCTCCAGCCGGCGCTGGAGGCCGTAGGGCAGGGAAGAGGCCACCTCGTCCTTCAGGTGGGCTAGGCCCTGCTCCTCCAGGAGGGCCATGGACTCCTCCCGCATCCGCTTCTCCTCCGCCCGGTTGAGGCGGAAGGTGGCGGTGAGGAAGTTCTGCTTGGCCCGCATGTGCTTGGCCACCAGCACGTTTTCAAAAACGGTGAGGGCTCCGAAAAGGCGGATGTTCTGAAAGGTGCGGGCGATGCCCTTCCGGGTGATCTGGTCGGGGGTGAGGCGGACCACGCCGGTGTACTTGCCGTTGTTTTCCCCCTGGTACATGGCTTTCATCTTGCCCTGGGGGTGGTTCTCCACGATGACCTCTCCGGCCAGGCTCACCCGGCCGTTGGTGGGCTCATAGACGCCGGTCACGCAGTTGAAGGCGGTGGTTTTGCCGGCGCCATTGGGGCCGATGAGGGCCACGATCTCCCCCCGGTTCACCTCCAGGGACAGGTTGTTGACGGCCACCACGCCGCCGAACTGCATGGTGACGTCCTCCAGGCGCAGGATATTCTCAGCCATTGTGCTCACCAGCCTTTCGGGCGGTCTTTTTCGGCCTCGGCCGGAAGAGGTCGGGCAGCTCCTTGTCGCCCATGAGGCCACGGCGGAAGAAGAGGACCACGATCATAATGATGATGGAGAAGACCACCATCCGGAAGCCGGTGCGGAGGAAGGGGACCTTGACGCCGAAGATCCACATCTCAGAGTCCAGGAAACGGAGCCACCACTCGCTGGCCGCCACGTAGAGGAAGGTGGCGATGCAGGAGCCGGACACGGAGCCGATGCCGCCGATGACCACGATGAGGAGGATCTCATAGGTCATGGTGGAGGTGTAGACCTTGGCCTGGGCGTTGGAGGCGTACATGGCGAAGAGGGCGCCCCCCACCCCGGCGAAGAAGGAGGAGATGCAGAAGGAGAGCATCTTGTGCTTGGCCAGGTTGATGCCCATGGCCTCGGCGGCAATCTCGTCCTCCCGGATGGCCTTGAAGGCCCGGCCGTAGGAGGAGTTGATGAGCATGACGATGACGGCAATGCACAGAATGGCCACCAGGAAGGGCACGAAGGCGGACAGGCGCAGGATCACCTCACCGTCGGCGTTCTTGATGTTGAAGCTGGTGAAGGTGGGGATCTGGGTAATCATGTTGGCGCCGTTGGTCACCGGGCCCAGGGCCTGCCACTGGAAGATGGCCCGGATGATCTCGGCAAAGCCCAGGGTGGCGATGGCCAGGTAGTCGCTCTTGAGCCGCAGCACGGGCAGGCCGATGAGCCAGGCGAAGAAGGCGGCCACGCAGCCGGCCAGAATGATGGCCAGGGCCACGCCCAGAATGAGGCCCTGGGGGGTGTCCACCCCGCCGAAGAGGTCGGGCAGGGAGAAGTTCAGGGCCGAGCCGCCGTAGAGGTAGTACACCGTGTCCTTCTGGGCCACGGGGACGGTGAGGATGGCGTAGGTGTAGGCGCCCAGGAGCATGAAGCCGGCCTGGCCCAGGGAGAAGAGGCCGGTGAAGCCGTTGAGGAGGTTCATGGAGACGGCCACCAGGGAGTACACCGCGCCCTTTTTGAGCACGATGAAGAGCTGGCTGGTGGAGGGGAGGGTGTTCTCCAGCACCACCACCAGGGCCAGCACCACCGCGGCGGCCACCAGGCCCAGAAACGCGCCTGTCTTGTTTTTCTTTGTTTGGATCATGTAAGGCGCCTCCTTTACACTTTATCGGTGGCCTTCTCACCGAAGAGGCCGGTGGGCTTGAAGACCAGCACGATGATCAGCAGCGCGAAGGTGAAGGCGTCCACAAAGGTGGTGGCCCCCTCGAAGGGCAGGACCTTCACAAAGTTTTCGCAGATGCCGATGAGGAAGGCGCCGATGACCGCGCCGGGGATGGAGCCGATGCCGCCGAAGACGGCGGCCACGAAGGCCTTCAGGCCGGGCATGGCGCCGGCGGTGGGGGTGACGGCCTGATAGGTGGTGAAGTAGAGCATGGAGCCCAGGGCCGCCAGGGCCGAGCCGATGACAAAGGTGATGGAGATGACGGAGTTGATCTTGATGCCCATGAGCTGGCTGGTCTCGAAGTCCTTGGCCACCGCCCGCATGGCCATGCCCACCTTGGTGTGGTTGATGAGCTGGGTGAGGGCCACCACCAGGATCACCACCAGGAAGGGGGTGAGGATGACCACCCACTTGATGGGAGTGCCCGCCACGGTGATGGTGTCGGACAGGAAGGGGATGGCGGGATAGGTCATGGGCTGGCCGCCGGTGACGTAGGTGGCGGTGTTCTGGAGCAGGTAGCTCACGCCGATGGCCGAGATCATGACGCTCATGCGGGGGGCGGTGCGCAGGGGCTTGTAGGCCACCCGCTCAATGAGGAAGCCCAGCAGCACCGTCAGCACCAGCACCAGGATCAGGCTGACCAGGATGGTGGTGGTGGGGGACAGGTAGGCCCCCAGAGACGAAGTCAGATAAATACCCATGAGGCCGGCCACCATGAACACATCGCCGTGGGCGAAGTTGATGAGGCGCAGGATGCCGTAGACCATGGTGTAGCCGATGGCGATGAGGGCATACTGCCCCCCTACCGAAATGCCGAACAGCAGGGTGGAGATGAAAAATTCCATGGGATGTCCTCCCCTATGCCAGATTTGATGCCAGGCTGTCTCGAAAAGAGCGTGGTCACGGCCCCTTTCGAGGCAGCCCGACGAGGTCAGAAATATGAGGCTTGGCGGGAACCCGGAGGTCCCCGCCAAGCGCACACGCTGCCTGTGGTTCAGAGACGGATATTCTTACTGCGCCACGGTCTGGACGCCCTCCAGCTCCCAGGCGCCGTCGTTGGTGGAGTGCTTGATGTAGGCGGTGTCGCGGACGGCGTCGCCGTTGGTGTCGTCGAACTCGATGTGGCCGGACACGCCGTCATAGGTCACGTCCCACAGAGCCGCCTTGATGTCGGCGGGCTCCACGCTGCCGGCGGCCTTGATGGCCTCCAGGGCCACATAGTAGGCGTCATAGCCCATGGCGGACACGGCCGCGATGGTGTCGTTGCCGCCGTTGGCCTCCAGAGCGCCGTCGGCGGTGTTGATGTAATTCTTGATGCCGGCGTCGAAGTCGGGATTGCCGCCCTCCTGATAGAAGGTGGAGACGTAGAGCTGCACGTTAGTGCCCTTGGCGGCCTCCAGGACCATGTTGTCGTCCAGCGTGTCGGAGCCCAGGAAGGGGGCCTCGATGCCCAGGTCGGCGGCCTGGGTGATGATCTGGGTGGCGTAGGCGATGGACACGGGGGTGAAGATGACGTCGGCGCCCTGGTCCTTGGCCTTGTTCAGGTAGGAGTTGAAGTCGGAGTTGTTGGTGGGGAAGGAGTCCTTGATGACGGTGCCGCCGGCGGCGGTAAAGGCCTGCTCAAAGTAGGCGATCAGACCCTGGTCGTACTCGTTGCCCGCCTCGCCCAGGCAGTAGGCGGTGGTGGCGCTGAACTTATCCTTGGCGAAGTTGGCCAGGACGGTGCCCTGGAAGGGGTCCAGGAAGCAGATGCGGAAGTAGTAGTCGTTGCCGGCGGTGACGTTGGGGTTGGTGCAGGTGACGCCGATGGCGGGGATGCCCGCGTCGCCGAAGATGGGGCCGCCGGCAATGGACACGCCGGAGCCGTAGGAGCCCAGCACCAGGGCCACGCCCTCGCTGACCAGCTGGGAGGCGGCGGTGGGGGCCTTGTCGGTGGTGGAGCCGTTGTCGGCGTAGACCAGCTCCACGGTGTAGGTCTCGCCGCCCACTTCCACGGTGGGGGTCTCGGTGTTGGCGTACTGCATGCCCAGCATTTCCTTCTTGCCGCCGGAGGCGGAGTCGCCGGTGGAGGGCTCAAAGACGCCGATGCGGACCACCTTGTCGCCGCTCTGGGCGGCGGGGGCGGAGGCGTCGGGGCTGCCGGTCTCGGGGGCGGCGCTGGAGGGCGGCGTGCTGGAGCAGCCGGCCAGGGCCGTCAGGGCCAGGGAGCAGGAAAGCGCGAATGCAAGAAACTTTTTCATTGTTGCTGGTTCCTCCTTGTCCGTTCTGTCGGATGAGACAAACTGTCTACACATAGAGAACGATTGTCCACAGCCGTTGCTTTATTATAGCAATGTGTCAGAGAAAATGCAAGCCGCTTTCCGAATAAAGATCAAATATTTTTGCGCTACCCCAGATTTGTCCGAATTTTTTGGGAAAAACAGCAGGAGAAGCAATACAATCCTGCATACAGCGACAAAATGAAATAAAATGTATTTCATGCACAGACAAATGTCGACAAATCAAAGAGGCGCGAGGAGACAAGTCTCGGGCGAAAAACGGAGGACGCCCGGAAGAATCCATCTTCCAGGCGTCCTCCTATCTTGATTTATGGTTCGGTGTGTCCGCCGGCGGCGGAGCGATAGTAGGCCAACAGGCGGTGGACAAATCTCCGCATGACGGCAGGCAGATCGTAGGAGCCGTCGCGGGTGCACCAGTTGTAGACCAGGCCCCGGACGGAGATCATCAGGTACTCGGCGATCTCCTCGGCGCTGTCGCTGCCGGCCAGTGTACCGTCGTCCAGACCCTGCCGGATGATCCCGATGAGCACCCCCACCATGCCCTGATGGGGGTCCCGGCTGAAGAGGGTGTTGTCCGGGTTGTAGAGCAGCTTGGTCATCCGCAGGTCCGTGAGATCGCTGGAGTAGTGGGCGTAGTAGTCGAAAAATGCCATGATCCGCTCCAGCGCTGACCCCTGGATGAGCAAAGGCGCCACCGTCTCGGCAAAGTAGTGGTCGGCGATGCGGTAGGTCTCATAAAAGACCTCCATTTTACTGGAGTAATAATTATAAAAGGTACCGATGGACACCTTGGCCCGGGCCACGATGTCCCGGATGGTGATGTCATCGAAGTCCTTTTCCGTCAGAAGTTCCACCGCTGCATGGAAGAGCTTGTCCTTGGTCTGCTCCGCCTGGAGCTGCCGCCTGCTTTTGTTCTCGGTTTCCATGTCCTCCACCTCGATACGGATCGGTTTTTTGTACCACGGATTATACAGGAAAAGTATCGCCTATGCAAGCGCGCGACGTTCCTCCCGTGTCCGTGTCATACCGGCGGGGCGTTTCGGGTCCGTCGAATATGGAATCGGCGCCTGGAGGCTATTGACGCTTTTTCCAGCCAGTGTTAGACTATATATGAACAAGTTCACTGAACATATTTGCCGTTTGAACGGAGCGGCCGCGGGGCTGCGGTCACGTTCAGCGCCGCTGAACAGCGGCGGACAGGCCAGGAAAGGAAGGAATTTTGTCTATGAAAAAAAGCACCCCCGCCCAGTGGGCGACCCGTGTCATACTCTACATCGTCGGCCTTTTCTTTATGGCCCTGGGCGTGGCCTTCGCAGTCAACTCCGATCTGGGCGTCTCTCCGGTGACCTCCCTGCCCTATGTGATCAGCCTTATTACCAATACGGCTTTGGGGACCTGTGTCATTGTGGTATACGGCATCTACATTGTATTGCAGATTCTCATTCTCCGGCGGGAGTTCCGCCTCATCAACCTGACCCAGATCATTTTTTCCACCATTTTCGGCTACTTCACCGACTTTACCAAGTGGCTGCTGGCCGACTTCACCCTGCCCACCTATGCTGGACAGCTGGTGATGCTGGTCATCAGCATCATCACGGTGGCCTTTGGCGTATTCCTCTACATGGAGGTGGACCTGGTGGCCATGCCCATGGAGGGGCTCACTATGGCCATCGCCAAAAAGGTGGGCAGACCCTTCCACAACGTCAAGATCGTGGTGGACTGCAGCACGGTCGTCCTGGGTATCCTGCTCTCCGTCGTCCTCCTTCATGGTCTCTTTGGCATCCGCGAGGGCACCGTCATTACCGCCATTGTGGTGGGCAAGGTCATGGGGCTCTTCAAAAAGCCCCTCCAGCCCGTGGTGCAGCGGCTGTGCTTCGGCGCCGTTGGCCCCGAGCCGGAGGAGGTACGGGAGCTGGAGGAGCTGGAAGGCATGAATGTGGACAGCTGAATCCCAAATAAACGTCCCCTCCGGCACATTGAGCCGGAGGGGACGTTTGTTGTTCCGTGAGGTGGCCGTTACAGTCCGGCCACCTCGTCCTGGTCCACCAGGCGGATACCGTGGGAGGTGAGGGCGGCGGTGGCCGCCTCCCCGTCCTGGACCCGGAAGATCATGTAGGCGTGGTCAGCGTCGGCGCCGCCCAGGAAGGCGTACATGTACTCCACGTTGACGGCGGCCTCGTTGAGGACCTGAAGGACCTGGTTGAGTCCGCCGGGCTCGTCGGGGATCATCACACCCAGCACCGGGGTCAGGCTGTGGATAAAACCGGCGTCCTTGAGCACGGTGGTGGCGTTGTAGACGTTGTCCACGATGAGCCGCACGATGCCGAAGTCCTTGGTCTCGGCCAGGGACAGCGCCCGCATGTCCACCCCGTTCTGGGCCAGAGCGGTGGTCATGGTGTGGAGGGTGCCGGGCTTGTTTTCCAGAAATACGGAGATCTGCTTCAAACTCATGGTCGTTCCTCCCCTCAGATCTTGCGGCGGTCAATGACCCGGACGGCCTTGCCTTCGCTGCGGACGATGGACTTGGGGGCCACCAGGGTAACCTTGGCTGCCAGACCCAGCATGGAGCGCAGGCCCTCCACCAGCTCGGCCTGCCGGCGGGAGACCTCGCCCAGGTTGTCGGTGAACATCTCGGGGGTCATCTCCACGTGGACGTCCAGGGTGTCGGTGGACTTGACCCGGTCCACGATGATCTGGTAGTTGGCGGGATAGCCGTGGTTGAGGAGCACCGTCTCGATCTGGGACGGGAAGACGTTGACGCCACGGATGATGAGCATGTCGTCGGTGCGGCCCTTGGGCTTGACCATCTTCACATGGGTGCGGCCGCAGGGGCACTTCTCACGGGTGAGGGTGCAGATGTCCCGGGTGCGGTAGCGCAGCAGGGGGAAGGCCTCCTTGGTAATGGAGGTAAAGACCAACTCGCCCTGGGTGCCCTCGGGCAGCACCTCGCCGGTGTCGGGGTCGATGATCTCGGCGATAAAGTGGTCCTCGTTGATGTGCATGCCGCTCTGAGCGGAGCACTCGAAGGAGACGCCCGGGCCGGAGAGCTCGGTGAGACCGTAGATGTCGTAGGCCTTGATGCCCAGGGTGTTCTGGATGTCCTGGCGCATCTCCTCGCTCCAGGCCTCGGCGCCGAAGATGCCCGCCTTCAGGGGGATCTGGTCGGGGGTGAGGCCCATGTCCTTCATGGTCTCGCCGATGTAGGCGGCGTAGGAGGGGGTGCAGCAGAGGATGGTGGCGTTCAGGTCACGGATGAACATGATCTGCCGCTCGGTGTTGCCGGAGGAGGTGGGGATGGTGAGGCAGCCCACTTTGTGGCTGCCGCCGTTGAGGCCGGGGCCGCCGGTGAAGAGGCCGTAGCCGTAGGACACCTGACACACGTCCTCGTTGGTGCCGCCGGCGGCCACGATGGCCCGGGCGCAGCAGTCCTCCCACAGGTCGATGTCGTGCTGGGTGTAGAAGGCCACCACCCGCTTGCCGGTGGTGCCCGAGGTGGACTGGATGCGCACGCAGTCCTTCAGGGGCATGCCCACCAGGCCGTAGGGGTAGGCCTCCCGCAGGTCGGCCTTGGAGAGGAAGGGCAGCTTGTGAAGGTCGTCCACGCCCTTGATGTCGGCGGGGGTGAGGCCCTTGGCCTCCATCTTCTTGCGGTAGTAGGGGACACTGTCCCACACGTGCTGGACCTGCTTGACCAGTCGCTCGTTCTGCCAGGCCAGGATCTGTTCCCGGGAGGCGCACTCGATCTCAGGCTGATAATAGCGTTCCATGGGTATCATCCCTCTCTGGTTTCTGAAATATCCCTGCCCCCCTCCCGCGAAAAGGCGGAGCAAGGGGGACCCGGTATCGACATATCAAATAAAGTTCTTTGCCAAGCTTTCTTTCAAGAAAGCGGAGCGGAGGTTACGCCTTCTGGCCCAGGGCGAAGGCCTTCCTGTTCAGCTCCAGGAATTTTGCCGGCACGCAGGCGTTGATGGCCTCCTGCCAGGCCTCCTCAGGGAAGTCGAAGTAGTGGGACAGCCGGCCCATGAGGACCAGGTTCACCGCCTTGCTGCTGCCGGCCTCCTCGGCCAGAGCCAGGCAGTCCAGGGCGTCCACCTTGGCCCCGGCGGCCTGCATCTTGGCCACCAGGTCCGTGGGGTACTCCGCCGCGCCGGTGATGACCGGCATGGGGTCGATCTGCTGGGTGGAGGTGACGATCTGGCCGTCGGGCCGCAGGTACTCCAGCCACCGGGCCGCCTCCAGCAGCTCGAAGGAGACGATGCAGTGGGCCTCGCCCTTGTCGATGACGGGGGAGTAGACCTTGTCGCCGTAGCGGACGTAGGTCACCACACTGCCGCCCCGCTGGCTCATGCCGTGGACCTCGGAGACCTTCACGTCATAGCCCTGCTCCATGAGGAGGTGGCCCAGCAGCTTGCTGGCCAGCAGGGAGCCCTGGCCGCCCACGCCCACGATCATAATATTCTTGGTTTCCATGGCTCAACCCTCCTTCCCGGTGCTCTCGAAGGCACCCACGGGGCACAGCTGCTCGCACACGCCGCAGCCCACGCACAGGGTGTTGTCCACCCAGGCCTTGCCCTCCTTGATGGAGATGGCGGGACAGCCGATCTTCATGCAGGACTTGCAGCCGATGCACTTGTCCTTGTTCACCGCCAGGGGGGGCTTGTGCTTGACGTACTTGAGGAGGGCGCAGGGCCGGCGGGAGATGATGACCGAGGGCTCCGCCGCGGAGAGTTCCTCCTTCACGGCCTGGTCGCAGGCCTTCAGGTCGTAGGGGTCCACCACCCGGACCCGGGTGAAGCCCATGGACCGGCACAGGGACTCCAGGTCAATCTTGCCCGCCGGGTCGCCCTTGATGTTGTAGCCGGTGGTGGGGTTCTGCTGGTGGCCGGTCATACCGGTGATGGAGTTGTCCAGGATGATGACGGTGGAGTTGGACTGGTTGTAGGCGATGTTGGCAAGACCGGTCATGCCCGAGTGCATGAAGGTGGAGTCGCCGATGACGGCCACCGTCTTGCCCTCGCTCTCGCCGCCCAGTGCCTTGTTGAAGCCGTGGATGGCCGACACGGAGGCACCCATGCACAGCGTCATCTCCATGGCCGCCAGAGGGGCCACGGCGCCCAGGGTATAGCAGCCGATGTCGCCCAGGACGGTGCACTTATTTTTGTTGAGGGTGTAGAAGAGGCCCCGGTGGGGACAGCCAGCGCACATGACGGGGGGACGGCCGGGGACGGCCTCGACGAGGGCCTTGCCCGTATGTACCTCTCCGCCCAGGGCGGCGGCCACCAGGTTCTGGGAGAACTCGTCGATCATGGGGAGGACGTCCTTGCCCAGGACCTCCAGACCCAGCTTGCGACAGTGGTCCTCAATGATGGGGTCCAGCTCCTCCACCACGGCCAGACGGTCCACCTTGGCGGCGAAGTTTTTGATGAGCTCCACCGGCAGGGGGTTGGTCATACCCAGCTTGAGGACGGAGACGGAGTCCCCAAAGACCTCCTTGACGTACTGATAGGAGGTGGAGGCGGTGATGATGCCCAGGGCGGTGCCTCCCATTTCCACCC
The DNA here is from genome assembly GCF_052065695.1 of Intestinimonas sp. HCP28S3_D6. Taxonomy (NCBI): domain Bacteria; kingdom Bacillati; phylum Bacillota; class Clostridia; order Eubacteriales; genus Intestinimonas; species Intestinimonas sp. HCP28S3_D6. Next base: position 46,961 of record NZ_JBQHTM010000008.1, on the reverse strand, counting down.
GGTTCACCGGGGCGGTTTCCGCCCAGGCGATGAGCTTCCGGGTGCGCTCCTCCACCACGGGGTGGCGCTGCTTGGCGTTGCCCGGCATCATGACGTACTTGGCGATGTTCTTCACATAGGGCTTGGCGGGGGGCTCCACCCGGTCGCCGGTCTCCACCAGGGCCTGGGAGTGGGAGACCCGGGTGCACATCTTCAGCAGCACCGGGGTGTCAAACTCCTCGGAGAGCTCGTAGGCCAGCTTGGTAAACTGGAGGGCCTCGGCGGAGTCGGAGGGCTCCAGCATGGGGAGCTTGGCGGCGATGGCGTGGTGCCGGGAGTCCTGCTCGTTCTGGGAGGAGTGCATCCCGGCGTCGTCGGCCACGCCGATGACGACACCGGCGTTGACGCCGGTGTAGGACATGGTGTAGAGGGGGTCGGCGGCCACGTTGAGGCCCACGTGCTTCATGCCGCAGAAGGAACGCTTGCCCGCCAGGGAGGCGCCGAAGGCGGCCTCCATGGCTACCTTCTCGTTGGGAGCCCACTCACAGTAGATCTCGTCGTACTGGACGGCCTCCTCGGTGATCTCGGTACTGGGGGTGCCTGGATAGCTGGAAATCAGGGAACAACCAGCCTCATAGAGCCCCCGGGCAACGGCGGCGTTGCCCAACATCAGTTGCTTCATTCCACTTCCACCTTGCTTTCCTGCGTTTCTTGGGAGACCGGCGGGATCTCCCGCTTGTCCAGACCGCTCCGTAGGATCACGTCACGCATGACGCCTCCCGCTCCGTTGTCCAGCATGGCCCGCCGCACCCGGCTGATGGTGGCGCTGCTGGCCCCCGTCCGCTCCAGGATGTCCAGGTACACCAGCCCCTGCTGGAGATAGACCGCCACATCGAAGCGCTGCTCCATGGACCGCAGCTCCACCGGTGTACACAGGTCCTCAAAAAAGCGGCAGCACTCCTCCGCATCTTTCAGCTTCGCAATGGTCTCGTACAGCGCCAGACTGCGCTCCTTGCGCTCTGTCTTTGCCATAATATGCTCCTTCCGGACGATCAAAAAATGGACCGGCTCCCGCCGGCTGGGTATACTGCTTCAATGTTAACACATTAAAGCGTGACAGTAAACAAAAAATTCGCCATTTTTAAAATTTATTTGGTTGACTTGACAGAGCGTGGGAAATCGGCTATGATACTTTAGCGGTTTAAAGGAAAAAATAACCGGCGGGTCCACCCGCCGCGGAAAGGAACGAGCCGGTATGCCCATTACCGATCTGCTGGAGCGCAACAGCAAGCTCTATGGTGATGAGATCGCCCTGGTGGAGATCAACCCCGAGGTCCACGAGAAGCAGCGGGTGACCTGGAAGGAGTACGCCCTCATCCAGCCCACCTCCTCCGCCCCCTACCGCCGGGAGATCACCTGGTCGGTCTTTGACGAAAAGGCCAACCGGGTGGCCAATCTGCTCCTAGGCCGGGGCATCCGGAAGGGCCAGAAAGTGGCCATCCTCCTGATGAACTGCCTGGAATGGCTGCCCATCTATTTCGGTATTTTAAAGACGGGGGCGGTGGCCGTCCCCCTGAACTTCCGCTACACGGCGGAGGAGATCGACTACTGCGTCAAGCTGGCTGACGCCGACGTGCTCTTCTTCGGCCCCGAGTTCATCGGCCGGGTGGAGGACATCGCCGACGACCTGGGCCGGGAGCGGCTCCTCTTCTTCGTGGGGGACAGCTGCCCCTCCTTCGCCGAGGACTACCACCGGGCGGCGGCCAACTGCTCCAGCGTGGCCCCCAAGGTCCTCATCGACGACGAGGACGAGGGCGCCATCTACTACTCCTCCGGCACCACCGGCTTCCCCAAGGCCATCCTCCTGCGGCACAGCGCCCTCCTCCAGGCCGCCCGCATGGAGGCCATCCACCACAAGACCACCCATGAGGACGTCTTTTTGTGCATCCCGCCCCTCTACCACACCGGTGCCAAGATGCACTGGTTCGGCTCCCTCTTCACCGGCGGCAAGGCCGTCCTCCTGAAGGGCAACTCCCCGGAGGCCATCTTCCACGCCATCTCCCAGGAGGGGTGCACCATCGTGTGGCTGCTGGTGCCCTGGTGCCAGGACATCCTGGCCGCCCTGGACCGGGGAGTCCTCCAGCTGCCCAATTACCGGCTCAGCCAGTGGCGGCTCATGCACATCGGCGCCCAGCCGGTGCCCCCCAGCCTCATCAAGCACTGGATGCGCTACTTCCCCAACCACAAGTACGACACCAACTACGGCCTCTCCGAGTCCACCGGCCCGGGCTGTGTCCACCTGGGATTGGACAACATCGAAAAGGTGGGGGCCATCGGCGTCCCCGGTTACGGCTGGCAGGCCAAGATTGTGGACGAGAACGGCAACCAGGTGGAGCAGGGTCAGGTGGGTGAACTGTGCGTGAAGGGGCCCGGCGTCATGGTGTGCTACTACCACGACCCCAAGGCCACCGCCGAGGTCCTCCACGACGGCTGGCTCCACACCGGCGACATGGCCCGCCAGGACGAGGAGGGCTTCTACTATCTGGTGGACCGGAAAAAGGACGTCATCATCTCCGGCGGCGAGAATCTCTACCCGGTGCAGATCGAGGACTTCCTCTCCGCCCACCCCAAGGTCCACGACGTGGCCGTCATCGGCCTGCCCGACCGGCGGCTGGGTGAGATCGCCGCCGCCATCATCCAGGTCAAGGAGGGGGAGACCTGCACCGAGGAGGAGATCAACCGCTTCTGCAACGAGCTGCCCCGGTATAAGCGCCCCCGGAAGATCATCTTCGCCCCCGTCCCCCGCAACGCCACCGGCAAGATCGAAAAGCCCAAGCTGCGGGAGCAGTACTGCTCCACCCGCCTGGTGGAGGCCCAGAGCACCAGCTGAGGCCGGCCGAATCAATCACAAAAAGGTCCCGAAACAGCGTGCTGTTTCGGGACCTTCTGTCTTTTCTGTTATTCCAGGGGGAGACCGGTGAGGTAGCGGCGGACCAGGTCGAAGGCGTGGTGGGCGGAGCGATTGCGGATGCCCGCCCGGCCGGAGGCCCCCAGGCGGAGCTCCTTCACGTAGCAGAAGTCGGACCCCGCCAGGGCCACATAGACCAGCCCCACCGGGTTGCCCCGGTCGTCGCGGTCGGGGCCGGCCACTCCGGTGGTGGAGACGGCCAGGTCGCAGCCCAGCACCCGCCGGGCCCCCTGGGCCATGGCCTGGGCCACCTGGGCGGAGACGGCGCCGTACCGGTCCAGCAGGTCCTGGGGCACCCCCAGCACATTGTGCTTGACGGCGTCGGTGTAGCTCACCACGCCGCCCATGAGGACGGAGGAGGCGCCGGGCAGGTCGGTGATGCGCTTGGCGATGAGGCCGCCGGTGCAGCTCTCGGCGGTGCCGAAGGTGAGGCCCTTGTCCTTCAGGAGCTGGAGGACGGCGGACTCCAGGTTCTTCACGTCGGCGCCGTAGACCAGGGGGCCGAAGAGGGCCCGGATGTCGGCCTCCACCGGGGCGATGAGGGCGTGAGCGGCCTCCTTGTTGGGGGCGTGGGCGGTGATGCGCAGCTCGCACTCCCCCTCCTTGGCATAGGGGGCCAGGGTGGGGTTGGTCATGGCGTTCATGCGCTCCCGGAGCCGGGCCTCCATGGCCGACTCGCCGATGCCGAAGAGCTTCAGGGTGCGGGAGAGGATGACCCCGTCGGAGAGAGACTGGAGGTAGGGGAGAGCCCGGTGCTCGAACATGGCCCGGCACTCCCGGGGAGGACCGGGGAGCATGAGCACCCGGACGCCGCCGGCTTCAAAGGCGCAGCCGGGGGCGGTGCCCCAGTCGTTGTCAAAGACGGTGCAGCCCTGGGGGAGCATGGCCTGCTGGAGGTTGTTCTCCGTCATGGGCCGGTCGGGGTGGAGCCGGCGGAAGTAGTCGGCGATGCGGTCGGCGGAGGGCTGGTGAAAGACCAGGGGCAGTCCGAAGGCGGCGGCCAGGGTCTGTTTGGTGAGGTCGTCGCAGGTGGGCCCCAGGCCGCCGGTGGTGATGATGATGTCGGCCCGGCCCTTGGCGATGTCCACGGCGGCGCGAAGCCGGTCGGGGTTATCCCCCACCACGGTGTGGTAGTAGACGTTGATGCCCATGGCGGACAGGCCCTGGGAGATCATCTGGGCGTCGGTGTTGGCGATGTTGCCCAGCAATAATTCCGTTCCAACGGCGATGAGCTCGGCAGTGTAGGACATAATATAAAGCCTCTTTCCTGTTTTTCAGCCCAGCTGGACCCGCTCGATGCACTCCAGGGCCTCCTTCACTAGGCCATCGATGTCCAGGGGGGCCTCAATGGCCTCCACGTCCTCCAGGCGGGGACGGGTCCGGGGATGGCGGGGGGTGAAGACGGTGCAGCAGTCCTCGTAGGGCAGGATGGAGGTCTCAAAGGTGCCGATCTTCCGGGAGAGGCGCACCACTTCCTCCTTGTCCATGCCCACCAGGGGGCGGAAAACGGGCAGGTCGGTGACGGCGCCGGTGACGGCCATAGCGTCCATGGTCTGGGAGGCCACCTGGCCCAGGGACTCGCCGGTGATGATGGCGTGACAGCCCGTGCGGTGGGCCACCCCCTCGGCAATGCGCATCATGAACCGGCGCATGAGGAGGGTGAAGTAGTCCTCGGGGCAGGAGCGGCGCAGCTCCTCCTGGATGTGGGTGAAGGGCACCACGTGGACGGTGAGACGGCCAGTCCAGGGGGTGAGAAGCTGGGCCAGGTCCAGCACCTTCTGCTTGGCCTCGGGGGAGGTGTAGGGGTAGGAGTAGAAGTGGATCATCTCCAGGGCCACACCCCGCTTGGCCATCATCCAGGAGGCCACGGGGGAGTCGATGCCGCCGCTGAGCATGCTCAGGGCACGGCCGCTGGTACCCACGGGGAGACCGCCGGCACCGGGCTCCGGGTCGGCGTGGACGAAGGCGGCGTAGTCCCGGACCTCCAGGTGGACGGTGAGCTCAGGGTTGTGGACGTCAACGGTCAGGTTGGGGTAGAGGTCGTCCAGCTCCCCGCCCACCCACTGGCTCAGGGCGATGGAGGTCATGGGAAAGGTCTTGTCGGCCCGCTTGGACTCCACCTTGAAGGTCTTGGCCTTGGAGAGCTGATCCCCCAGGTAGCTCTTGGCGGTCTCCAGCATGGCCTCCTTGGTCTTTTCGCAGGCCTTGGCCCGGCTGAGCCCCACCACGCCGAAGACGTGCTTCATGGCCTCGTAGGCGGCGTCCATGTCGCAGTCCTCGCTCTGGGGCTCCACGTAGGTGGTGGACTGCCGGGTATAGACCTTGAACTTGCCCAGGTGCTTCAGCCGCCGGGCGATGTTGGCTCTCATCTTGTCCTCAAAGGTGTATCGGTTGGTCCCCTTCAGGACCATCTCCCCCTGCTTGAGCAGGATCATCTCGGTCATAAACTATGCCTCTTTTCCCGTTGTTTGTTCCAATATCGAGAGACATTATATCGAAAGACCAAAGAAATGTCCAGGGAAAAGCGAGAAGCAGGCAAGCGCCAAATCAAAAATCATGACGATTGCCGCAATCTGCCCCCAAATGCTCAAATATACGGACAATGTGCTCTATTTTATGAAAACACTCCGGGTCAGATAGGGTGTCATCCAGCAGGATTTTATGTATCTGGCAAAGCGCTTGGTAACTGAGGGATTCCAACATCTCCGGCGCAGTCAGATCAAGTTGGGGAAAACTCACGGATATTTGATGATTTTCCAGGAGTTTTGACAAAAGAGATACTGCAAGCTCCATAAAAATGCTCCTTTTTTTAAAGTGGACCAATATTAGTCCTATTATATCACCTCATTTCCATAAAATAAAGAAAAATGGACCCAAAGTGGTCCAGGAGGTGAGGACATGGAGGAGCAGAAGATCAAGCAGGATGAGATCCGGATCGGAGAGAACATCCGCCGCGTCCGAAGAGAGCGGGGCATGGGGCAGACCGAGCTGGCCCGGAGAATGCAGCTGGAGGGCGTGGACATGACCCGGGAGGCCCTGGTGAAGATCGAGCGGGGGACCCAGCATATCTCGGCCAGCCAGCTTCGGGCCATCCGGGATATTTTATCCACAAGTTATGAAGAATTGTTGAAAAAGACCCCCTGAACGGCACGCAGTCCGTATCAGAGGGTCTTCCTTTATCTACGCAGATAGCTGCTCTCCCGGTACTGGAGGGCCTCGGCCAGGTGGGGGACCTGAATGTGTTCCGCCCCCTCCAGGTCGGCGATGGTGCGGGCCACCCGCAGGATGCGGTCATAGCTCCGGGCGGTGAGGCCCATGCGGTCAAAGGCTCCCTGCATGACGGCTTTGCACCCCTCGTCCAGCTCGCAGCAGGCCTGGAGCTCCTTCGGGCCCATGTGGGCGTTGCAGTCGGGACCGTCGGGGCCGAACCGGGCGGTCTGGACGGCCCTAGCGGCGTTTACCCGCTTCTTGATCTCCGCCGAGGACTCCCCGGCGGGGCGGGCGGAGAGCTCCTCAAACTCCAGGGGCGGCACCTCCACGTAGAGGTCGATGCGGTCCAGCAAGGGTCCGGACAGCCGACCCAGGTACTTTTTCACCTCGGCTTCGGAGCAGCGGCACCGGCCGGAGGGGTGGCCGTACCAGCCGCACTTGCAGGGATTCATGGCCGCCACCAGCATGAACCGGCTGGGGAAAACCTCGGTGCCCGACACCCGGGAGATCTGGACCTTCCCCTCCTCCATGGGCTGCCGCAGCACCTCCAGGGTCTCCTTCTGGAACTCGGGCAGCTCGTCCAGGAAGAGGACCCCGTTGTGGGCCAGGGAGATTTCGCCGGGCCGGGGCGGGGAGCCGCCGCCGGAGAGACCCATCACCGAGATGGTGTGGTGGGGTGCCCGGAAGGGCCGCCGGGTGAGGAGGGGCTCCTCCTTGGTGGTGAGGCCCAGGACGGAGTGGATCTGGGTGGACTCCAGGGCCTCCCGCTCGGTGAGGCCGGGGAGGATAGAGGGGAGCCTTCTCGCCAGCATGGACTTGCCCGATCCCGGCGGGCCGATCATGGCGATGTTGTGGCCACCGGCGGCGGCGATCTCCAGTGCCCGCTTCACCGGCTCCTGGCCCTTCACGTCGGCAAAGTCGGGGACGGTTCCACCGCCGGGCACGGGCACCCAGGGCTCTGCCGGAGAGATGGGGACCTCCCCCCGGAGATGGGCGGCCAGCTGCGCTACATTTTCCACCGGGTAGATGGTGAGTCCCCCGGCCAGGGTGGCCTCAGGGGCGGAGTCGGCGGGGACGTAGAGGGCGGTGAGTCCCGCCGAGCGGGCGGCCAGGGCCATGGGCAGCATGCCCGTCACCGGCCGCAGCTCTCCGGACAGGGAGAGCTCCCCCACGAAGGCGGCCCCCGGCGCCGGGGCGGGCAGCTGCCGGCCGGCGCAGAGAATGCCCACCAGCATGGGCAGGTCGTAGAGGGTGCCGCCCTTCCGCCGGTCGGCGGGGGCCAGGTTCACGGTGATCCGGGAGACGGGGAAGGTAAAGCCGCAGTTCCGGATGGCGGAACGGACTCGTTCCCGGGCCTCCTTCACCGCCGTGTCGGGGAGACCCACGATGTCAAAGTTGGGCAGACCGTTGGAGAGGTCGCACTCCGCCGTCACAAGATAGCCCGTAATACCGTGAAGGCCCAGGGAGTTGAGGGTACAGAGCACGGGGCGAGCACCTCCATTTCACTGAGAACTTTTTCCTAACTATACCTTATTTTATATAGCATTTCAAGGAGAGGGCCCGTCTAATTTTTAAGAATCGCCAAATTGGAAGGACCAATTTTGGACTGTTCGCCGAAAAACTTAGAAGAGGGAAAGAAGCGATTTACAAACGGGGAGAGGAGTGATAGTATTAAGAGGCTAGAGAATGGAGTTGTATCCATTTGAAGAACAAGGAGGAACGATCAACATGGCCAGAAAAAAGAAGTCCATGGACGGCAATACCGCCGCAGCACACGTTTCTTACGCCTTTACGGAGGTCGCGGGTATCTACCCCATCACCCCCTCCAGCCCCATGGCCGATAATGTAGACCAGTGGGCCGCCGCAGGCCGCAAGAACATTTTCGGCGATCCCGTCCGCGTTATTGAGATGCAGTCCGAGGCCGGCGCCGCCGGTACCGTGCACGGCTCTCTGAACGCCGGCGCCCTCACCACCACCTACACCGCCTCTCAGGGCCTGCTGCTGATGATCCCCAATATGTACAAGATCGCCGGCGAGCTGCTGCCCTGCGTGTTCCACGTCTCCGCCCGTACCGTGGCCGCCCAGAGCCTGAACATCTTCGGTGACCACTCCGACGTCATGGCCTGCCGCCAGACCGGTTTCGCCATGCTGTGCGAGACCAACCCCCAGGAGGTCATGGACCTGGGCGCCGTTGCCCACCTGGCCGCCATCGAGGGCCGCGTCCCCTTCCTGAACTTCTTCGACGGTTTCCGTACCTCCCACGAGATCCAGAAGATCGAGATCTGGGACTACGATGACCTGAAGGACATGGTGGACATGGACGCCGTCAAGGCCTTCCGCGCCCGCGCCCTCAACCCCGAGCACCCCACCATGCGCGGTTCTCACGAGAACGGCGATATCTTCTTCCAGCACCGCGAGGCCGCCAACAAGTACTACGAGGCGGTTCCCGAGATCGTGGAGAAGTACATGGGCAAGGTCAATGAGAAGCTGGGCACCGACTATCAGCTCTTCAACTACTATGGCGCCGCCGACGCCGACCGCGTCATCATCGCCATGGGCTCCATCTGCGACGTGGCCGAGGAGGTCATCGACTACCTCAACGCGCACGGCGAGAAGGTGGGCCTGCTGAAGGTCCGTCTGTACCGCCCCTTCCGCGCCGACAAGATGCTGGCCGCTATCCCCGCCACCGCCAAGAAGATCGCCGTGCTGGACCGCACCAAGGAGCCCGGCAGCCAGGGCGAGCCTCTCTACCTGGATGTGGTGACCGCCTTCGCCAACGCCGGCCGTCAGGCCACCATCATCGGCGGCCGTTACGGTCTGGGCTCCAAGGACACCCCGCCCAAGAGCGTGTTCGCTGTCTACGAGGAGCTGGCCAAGGACGCCCCCAAGCACCAGTTTACCATCGGCATCGTGGACGATGTCACCAACCTGTCCCTGCCTGAGCACGACTGCCCCAACACCGCTGCTGAGGGAACCATCGAGTGCAAGTTCTGGGGTCTGGGCGGCGACGGCACCGTGGGCGCCAACAAGAACTCCATCAAGATCATCGGCGACCACACCGACAAGTACGTCCAGGCTTACTTCCAGTACGACTCCAAGAAGACCGGCGGCGTGACCATCAGCCACCTGCGCTTCGGCGACAAGCCCATCCGCAGCCCCTACTACATCAACAAGGCTGACTTCGTGGCCTGCCACGTGCCCGCCTACATCATCAAGGGCTTCCCCATGGTCCGCGACGTGAAGGACGGCGGTACCTTCCTCATCAACTGTCAGTGGAGCGATGAGGAGCTGGACAAGCACATGCCCGCCGTGGCCAAGCGCTACATCGCCGAGCACAACATCCAGGTCTACACCATCGACGCCATCGACCTGGCCGCCAAGATCGGCATGGGCAAGCGTACCAACACCATCCTGCAGTCCGCTTTCTTCAAGCTGGCCAAGGTGATGCCCGAGGCTGAGGCCATCGGCTACATGAAGGACGCTGCCACCCACTCCTACCTGAAGAAGGGCCAGGACGTGGTGGATATGAACCACAAGGCCATCGACATGGGCGCCACCGCCTTCAAGAAGTTCACCGTGCCCGCCTCCTGGGCCACCGCCGTGGACGAGAAGAAGGAGGAGCACCTGGAGGGCCGTCCTGCCACCGTGAAGATGGTCCAGGACATCATGGAGCCCGTGGGCCGCATGGACGGCGACAGCCTGCCTGTTTCCGCCTTCGCCGAGGGCCACGCCGACGGTACCTTTGAGCAGGGCGCTGCTGCCTATGAGAAGCGCGGCGTTGCCGTGAACGTGCCCACTTGGGATTCCGCCAAGTGCATCCAGTGCAACCAGTGCTCCTACGTCTGCCCCCACGCCACCATCCGTCCTTACGCTCTGACCGAGGAGGAGGCCAAGAACGCCCCCGCCGCCGCCAAGATCGTGGACGTGAAGGCCGGCAAGGGCAAGGGCGTCTACAAGTTCTCCATCGCTGTGAGCCCCCTGGACTGCATGGGCTGCGGCGTCTGCGTGGGCGTCTGCCCCGTCAAGGCTCTGGAGATGGTTCCCCAGGAGTCCCAGGCCGATCAGCAGGCCGTGTTCGATTACATGGTGGCCAAGGTGGCCGACAAGGCCGACATGGCCGACACCACCAGCGTCAAGGGCAGCCAGTTCAACCAGCCCCTGCTGGAGTTCTCCGGCTCCTGCGCCGGCTGCGCCGAGACCAGCTATGCCCGCCTGATCACCCAGGTCTGCGGCGACCGGATGTACATCTCCAACGCCACCGGCTGCTCCTCCATCTGGGGCGGTCCTGCCGCTACCTCTCCCTACACCGTCAACAAGGCCGGCCACGGTCCCGCTTGGGCCAACTCCCTGTTCGAGGATAACGCCGAGCACGGCCTGGGCTTCTACTATGGCCAGAAGGCCCTCCGCGACCGTCTGACCGAGCAGACCAAGGCTCTGCTGGCCATCGACTACACCGACGAGAGCATCAAGACCGCCGGTCAGGCCTGGCTGGACACCATGGCTGACGGTACCGCCAACGCCGAGGCCACCAAGAAGTATGTGGCCGCTCTGGAGGCCGTCATGGCCGAGAACGGCGACTGCGGCTGCGACGCCTGCAAGCTGGCCCGCGAGATTCTGGCTCACAAGGAGTTCCTGGCCAAGAAGTCCATCTGGATCTTCGGCGGCGACGGCTGGGCCTACGACATCGGCTTCGGCGGCCTGGATCACGTCCTGGCCTCCGGTGAGGACGTGAACGTCATGGTCTTCGATACCGAGGTGTACTCCAACACCGGCGGACAGGCTTCCAAGGCCACCAACGTGGGCGCTGTCGCCCAGTTCGCGGCTGCTGGTAAGACCATGCCCAAGAAGTCCCTGGCCGAGATCGCCATGAGCTACGGCTATGTGTACGTGGCCCAGGTGGCCATGGGCGCCAACCCCGCTCAGACCCTGAAGGCCATCAACGAGGCTGAGAGCTATCACGGCCCCTCCCTCATCATCGGCTACGCCCCCTGTGAGATGCACAGCATCAAGGGCGGCATGACCAACTGCCAGAGCGAGATGAAGAAGGCTGTGGAGTGCGGCTACTGGAACCTGTTCCGGTTCAACCCCGCTCTGAAGGCCGAGGGCAAGAGCCCCTTCACTCTGGACTCCAAGGCCCCCGCTGGCGGCTATCAGGAGTTCCTGATGAACGAGGCCCGTTACTCCGCTCTGACCCGCGCCTTCCCCGACCGCGCCGAGAAGCTCTTCAAGGAGAACGAGGAGCTGGCCAAGGCCCGTTACGAGCACCTGGTCAAGCTGCAGGAGCTCTACGCCTGAGTTTCGCCGCGTGATCCCCTGACATAAGCACAACGCCCGCCCTTCCGTGAGGAAGGGCGGGCGTTTTTTGTGCCGGATACCTTTGCGGGCGACCAAAGGGGGCCCCTACGCCAACCTCTGTGCCGGCTTCGTAGGGGCGACCTGTGGCCGCCCGCGGGCCTATGTCCTTGCCAGGGCCGTGCCGGGGGCTGCCGCCTCGGTCTGAAATTCGGTCATGTCGTCCCAGTACCGCTTGGGCATGTGGGTCATGCGGCACCGGGGGTTCTCCCGCTCCCGGATGGCGATGGTGTCATAGAACCGCCGCCACAGCTGCCGGTAGTCCTGTTCCTCTTCACCGGGGCCCTCCAGGTGAAACTCCTCCAGGGGGAGGATGGCCCACTGCCGGGGCTGGTAAAGGAGGGCCTCCTTGTGGGTGCGGTCGTAGAGGAGAAGCCGTTCCCGGGAGAACCGGGCGCAGAAGTGGGGCCGCAGCAGGGGAAGAACCCGGTTTTTGGGGGTGATCTGGCCGCAGAGGACGCCCCCCTGGTCGGAGAAGCGGACGAAGCCCTGGAAGAGGTGGGCCTCCTTCCACAGGTGGAGAAGGGCGGTGTGGAGGGGGGCCACCCGGGGGTCGGTCAGGTCACGGACCACGGCGGGACCCGCCCGGTAGGCCAGGCGGATGAAGTCGTAGAGCCGCCGCTCCTTCTCCGGGGCGCAGGTGAGGAAGCCGTGGCGGACCCACCGCTGGACCTCCGGGGAGACCCGGCGGCTCAGGGAGCGGTACACCCGCTCCGCCTTCTCCCGGTCGGTCTCCACTGCCCGCTCCGGCCACAGGGAGGTACGTGGGTCGTTGAAGAGGGAGAAGCAGGCGGGCTCCTCGTCTTTGGCGTAGCTCTCAAAGACGCAGGTGAGGAAGCCGGCGAAGGTGCCGTCGTAGAGGTAGACAAACTGGGGGCGCTGGGACAGAGGCATGAAGATCCTCCTTTCAGATGGTGGGGGAGAAGAGGGAGAGCTGACCGGGTAGCACCTTGGCGCCGCCTCCGGGGAGGGGGTCGGCCAGGCGGAAGAAGAGGTCCTCGGGCTGGAGCCGGGCGGCGCCGGGGACGGCGCGGCCGGAGCAGGTGAGGAAGTACTGGGCCCGCTTGAGGACCACCCCCAGGGTCTTGAGCCCCTCGAAGGTGAGAGGGCCCACCCGGCGGGCGGCCAGGACCCGCCGGGCGGAGGTCACCCCCATGCCGGGCACCCGGAGGAGGGCCTCGTAGTCGGCCCGGTTTACGTCCACGGGGAAAAACTCCGGGTGGCGGAGGGCCCAGCAGCACTTGGGGTCCAGCCGGGGGTCGAAGTGGGGGTGGGCCTCATCCAGCAGCTCCCCGGCGTCAAAGTGGTAGAACCGCAGCAGCCAGTCGGCCTGGTAGAGCCGATGCTCCCGCAAAAGGGGCGGCCGGAACCCCTGCCGGGCGGGGAGGAGCTTGCTGTCGGACACCGGCATGTAGGCCGAGTAAAAGACCCGCTTGAGCCGGTAGCGCCGGTAGAGCCCCTGGCTCAGCCGCAGGATCTGGAGGTCGGTCTCCGGGGTGGCCCCCACGATCATCTGGGTGGACTGGCCCGCCGGGGCGAATTTCGGGGCGTGGCGGTACCGGGCCAGCTCCTGTCTGGAGACGGCGATGCCGTCCCGGATCTGCTCCATGGGGGCCAGAATGGCCTCCTTGGTCTTGTCGGGGGCCAGCAGGGCCAGACTGCGCTGGCTGGGCAGCTCGATGTTGATACTCAGCCGGTCGCACAGCAGGCCCAGCCGCCGGGTGAGGAGGGGGTCGGCCCCGGGGATGGCCTTGGCGTGGATGTAGCCCTGAAAGCCGTACCCCTCCCGCAGCAGGGAGAGGACGGCGATCATCCGCTCGGTGGTGTAGTCCGGGTCCCGGAGGACGGCGGAGGAGAGGAAGAGCCCCTCGATGTAGTTCCGGCGGTAGAAGCCCAGAGTGAGCTCGCACAGCTCCTGGGGGGTAAAGGTGGCCCGGGGCACGTCGTTGGAGCGGCGGTTGACGCAGTAGGCGCAGTCGTACCGGCAGCGGTTGGTCATGAGGACCTTCAAGAGGGAGATGCACCGGCCGTCGGCGGAAAAGGAGTGGCAGCACCCCGCCGGCAGGGTGGAGCCCAGGCCGCCCCGCCCGCCCCGGCCCACGCCGCTGGAGGTGCAGGCGGCGTCGTATTTGGCGGCGTCAGCCAGGATGGTCAGCTTGTCCAGGAGCTCCATAGGGGTCCCTCCGTAATCGAACATTTGTACTATTATGATAGCACGGAAAGGGGGGACCGTCAACCGGAAAGAAGCACCAGGGAGGAGCGGAAAAGTCCGGTCCATGGGACCGGGCTTGCGGTGGTGGACGGCAGCGGGTATAATGGGGACACCACTGGGAAAGGCGGGATGATATGGACAGGCGGTATGACCGGCTGAAGGGAAAGCTGCTGCTGCTGGCGGCGGCGGGGGCTTTGGGAGCTTTGGCCGTGACGGTGGTCCTGTGGCAAGTGGCCGACAGCCTGTGGGGCCAGGCCATGGCCCAGGGAACGGAGCGGCTGTGCCTGGACCTGTTCGGCCTGGAGGAGGAGGCCGCCCAGGGCATGTACCAGCATATCTTCCGGGATGGCTGGCTCTACTGGGTGGCCGGCCTGGGAGCGGTCTATCTGCTGGCGGCCTTTTATGTGGTGCTGGGGAAGGTCACCCGGTGGCTGGACCAGATCGGCGCCACCGTCCACCAGGTGGTGAATGAGACGGGGGAGCCGGTGTCCTTGCCCAAGGAGCTCGCCCCCCTGGAGCGGGACCTGCGGGCCATCCAGAGCAGTTTGGCCGCCGGCCGTGCCCAGACCAAGGAGGCGGAGCAGCGGCGGCAGGACCTGGTGGCCTTCCTGGCCCACGACCTGAAGACGCCCCTCACCTCGGTGCTGGGGTATCTGAACCTCCTCCACGACGACCCCGGCCTCACGGCGGAGCAGCGGGCCAAGTATACCGCCATCGCCCTGGACAAGGCCAACCGGCTGGGGGAGCTCATCGGGGAGTTCTTCGACATCACCCGCATGGACTTCGCCACTTTGGGGGAGAAGGGGGAGCTCATCCAGCTCTCCCTGCTGCTGGAGCAGCTCTCCGACGAGTTCTACCCCGCCTTTGCCGAGAAGGACCTGACCTGTCAGTGCGACATCGCCCCCCGGCTCACGGTGCGGGGAGACGCCGACAAGCTGGCCCGGGTCTTTGACAACGTGCTCCGCAACGCGGTGAGCTACAGCGCCCCCGGCGGCGAGGTGGAAATCCAGGCGGCACAGCGGGAGGGCTGGGCCGAGATCGCCATTCGAAACCAGGGCCTGGAGATCCCGGAGCAGGAGCTCACCAACATCTTTCAAAAATTCTACCGGCTGGACCAGGCCCGGTCCACCCGCACCGGCGGGGCAGGGCTGGGGCTGGCCATTGCCCGGGAGATCGTGGAGCGCCACGGCGGCACCATCCGGGCCGAGAGTGACGGCAGGCGGACCAGCTTTGTGATCCGGCTGCCCCTGGCGGAGGAGGAGAAGTGACGATGGAGCAGATGGAACGGGCTCGGGCCTGGCTGGAGCGGGACAGCGTCCTCCACGCCAATCTTCTGGAGGTCCTCCGCCGGGGCAGCGCCGATGTGCTGATCGCAGAGGAGGGGGGCGTCCTCCTCCACGACACGGGCTGCGGGGCCTGGATGCTGGCGGCGGAGCCGGAGGCGGTAGAGGCCTTTTTGGACCGGGTGCCGGCGGGGTGCGACCTCTTTGTGGGCCATGATATGGCGTATTTTGACCTGGCTCGGGCTAGGTTCGGACTGCCGGAGCAGGAGATCTGCTGGTCGGCGGCCTATCTGGGCAAAGACCCCCTGCCCGTCCCTGCCTTCAACGGGGAATTGCGGCTGCTGGACCGGTCCTGGGCGCCCTGGCTCAGCGCCCATTACAGCCACGACTTCGGCGGCCCGGCCTACATGGAGCGGGCGGCGGACCGTGGTATCATCGGCGTCTTTGTGGAGGGGCAGCCCGCCGGCTTCGTGGGCTTCCACGACGAGGGGAGCATCGGCATGCTGGAGGTGCTGCCCGCCTACCGCCGCCGGGGCCTGGGGGAGATCCTCCAGCGGGCGGCCATCAACCTGGCCCTGGAGCGGGGGCAGATCCCCTTCGGCCAGGTCATCGACGGGAACGAGGCCTCCCTCGCCCTCCAGCGGAAGCTGGGCATGTCGGTCTCCCATACCACCCTCTTCTGGCTCATGGGGTGAGGGGGGGCAGCCCACTGACCGGACACAAAAAAGCCTCCCCCGGCGCACTGCGCCGGGGGAGGCTCTGTTCTTCTATGGGGACGGTCAGTCGCCGGTCCAGGTGGGGTCCCAGAAGCGGTCGGGGGCCAGATAGAGCTCCCAGACCGCCGGGTCCCGGTCGATGGCGTGGAGGTCGTAGAGGAAGAAAGCATCCATGGGGGGATCAAAATACTGGCTCTTCTCCAGCTCGCCCCAGGAGACGTTGGGCTCCAGATAGTTGCTCACCGGGGTGTCGGAACCGCCGAAGGGCTTGTAGTAGTAGGTGCCGTTGGTAAAGGCCAGCCGCCCGGCGTTGCCGGTATTGTCAATGGCCATCCAGTCCCCGTCGGCACAGACTATGTTCCAGGCGTGGTTGGAAGCGTCGGAGCTCTGGTAGTAGCACTCCACCCCCACGGAGGTGAGCATGTCGCAGGTCAGCCAGGCATACCCCTCACAGACCGCCGTGCGGGTCTTCAGCACGTTGGCGGGGTCCTGGTAACGACCGTCTATGCGGGCGTAATAGAGATCGGTGTCATAGAAGATGTGGGTGGCGATCCACTCCGAGACGGCCACGGTCTTGTCGTAGTCACTGGTGAGCCCCTGGGTGAGGGACTGGGCCAGGGCGGCCACCTCTGGGTCGATGGACCCGCTGTTGGTGTCCGCCGTCTCCCGGATGCGCTCAAAGAAGGCCGGGTCCTGGATGGCGTAGAGGAGGGCGTAATCCCGAGGCAAGATGGTGGAAAAGTCCACCGTCACGGTCTGGGCCAGGTCCCCCGCGCTCCGGCGGACGGAGCAGTCGTAGAGCAGCAGGTCGGAGAGGCCGTACTCCTCCGCCAGGATGTCGCCCAGACTCTCATGGTTGTCCCCGGCATCGATGCTCAGCATCAGGTAGAGGATCTCGGCGGCCACCTCACGGGTGAAGGGGCTCTTCTCCTGCTCAATATATTTCTGGACGTAGGCCCCGGCAGCGGCGTAGGGGAAGGCGGGATAGTACTGGTAGAGTGCAGAGTTGTCCTCCACGGCGGCGGTGGCCTGGGCCAGGTCGGCCATGGCGGTCTGCCAGCTGTAATCCGTCCCCTCCGTCAGATGGGTCAGCCGGAAGAGCATGAGGGTGAATTCTTGGGCGCCGCACAGTGTCAGGGAGCCGAACTGCCCGTTTCCGATGCCGTTGACCACGCCCTTTTCGTAGGCCAGGTTCACATAGCCGTTGGTCCACGCCGGCACGTCGGTGAAGGGGGAGGGGGCATTGGCGGCGGCCTGGGCTTCCTCCTCCAGGCCCATGAGCCGGATGAGGATGGTGGCGGCCTCCGCACGGGTGAGCTCCTCCATCCACCGCATGTCCCCGCTGCTGTCCCCCAGCAGGATGCCGGCGGACCGGGCAAAGCTCTTGCCCACGTCGATCTCGGAGGAGAGACCGTCTACGTGGTAGTGGGCGTTTCCGTAGAAATAGGGTCCGCGGCGGGGGTCCACGGCGGCGGCTGAGCCGGCCAGCAGAGCGGCAGCCAGACCCAGAGACACCAGGTGACGCCAAAGCTTCATTGTTCCTACTTCCTCTCAATACAGATCTTGGAATCTACGGCCAGTATACGCCCATCCCACAGCCCTGTCAATCCAAAAGGCGGGCGCCCAGCATGGCCGGGCGCCCGCCTTTTCATGCGGTGGTGTGGTCAGAGGGATCAGCGGGTGGAAAGGAGCTTCCACAGCTTTTTTTGGTTGGGCATCATCTGCCGGGGCGGGGTCTGCTTGCCGTACCGCTGACTCAGATCCAGCCGGGCGTCGGGGGAGAGGAGAGGGGCCAGGGGCAGGCCGCAGCCCTCCAGGGCCAGCAGGGTGTAGGTCTCCGGCATGGTGGCCGGCCTGGGGTAAAAGAGGAGCCGCTCCAGTCCCCGGAGGGCGGCAGCCTGGGCCTCGGGGCCGGGATGGGCCTGGACGGCCAGGACCAGGGCCTCCACGTGGCCGTTCAGGAGGGGGAGATAGCGGGCCATCAAGGCGTCCAGACCGGGGTGGTAGCTGTGGCCGGAGAACATGCTGGCCAGGATGCCCTTGGGGTTCTTCGACTGCTTGGCTGCCGGCAGCTCCTCCAGAAGGGCGTCATAGCAGTCCTCCAGGGCCTTCAGGGCCTCAGAGGGGGTAAGTACTGTGTCCATAGGCGATACCCCTTACGCGAAGTAGGCGGCGCCGCTCTCGAAGATGGGCTGGAACTTGTCGCCGGGGATGTTCTTGGCCAGGAACTGGCCCCGGCGCTCGGAGTGGCCCATCTTGCCAAAAACCCGGCCGTCGGGGGAGAAGATGCCCTCGATGGCGCAGAGAGAGCCGTTGGGGTTGGCGGAGATGTCCATGGAGGGCTCGCCGGAGAGGTCCACATACTGGGTGGCCACCTGGCCATTGGCGATGAGGCGGTCCAGCAGGGGCTGGGGGGCCACGAACTTGCCCTCGCCGTGGGAGATGGGGATGGCGTGGAGGTCGCCCACCTGGCTCTTGAGCATCCAGGGGGAGCGGACGCTGGCCACCCGGGTGGTGACGTACCGGCTCTGGTGGCGGCCGATGTCATTGAAGGTGAGGGTGGCGCACTTGTCGTCCATGGAGGGGCGGATCTCGCCGTAGGGCACCAGTCCCAGCTTGATGAGGGCCTGGAAGCCGTTGCAGATGCCCAGCATCAGGCCGTCCCGGTTTTTGAGCAGGTCGTGGACGGCGTCGGTGAGGCGGGGATTCCGGAAGAAGGAACAGATGAACTTGGCCGAGCCGTCGGGCTCGTCGCCGCCGGAGAAGCCGCCGGGGAGGACGATCATCTGGGCGCTCTGGATGGCCTGCTCCAGGGCCTGGGCAGACTGGGACAGGAGGTCGGCGTTGAGGTTGCGCACCACCACGATCTCCGGCTCGATGCCGGCCCGGAGGCAGGCCCGGGCGGTGTCGTACTCGCAGTTGGTGCCAGGGAAGACGGGGATGACGGCCTTGGGCCGGGCGGTCTTGTGGCGGCACACGGCGGGGGAGGGCTCGGTGCAGCTGAGGGTGGGCACGTCGCCGGCGGCGTCGGTGCGGGTGGGATAGATGTTTTCCAGCACGTCCTCGGAGACGGCGAGCAGCTCGTCGATGGGGGCGGAATCGTTGGGCAGGGAGACGATGGGCTCATTGGAGGTATAGCCCAGCAGGGTGGCGCCGGGCACGGGGCCGTCGCACTCGGCCACGATGGCGCCGGGAGTGGTGATCCAGAAGGGGTCCCGCTCCAGGCGGGCGTCGGAGGTGAAGCCGATGCGGTTGCCGAAGGACATCTTGATGACGGCCTCGGCGCTGCCGCCGGCGGTGACCGCCCAGGCGGCCTTCACGTGACCGGCCAGGCACAGCTTGTGGAAGTCCATCCACAGGGCCTTCAGGTCGCCGTAGTCGCCGCTGAACTTGGGCTGGAAGAGGTAGACCGGGTGGCCGGCCGCCTTGAACTCAGGGGTGATGACGTTCTGGGCCTTCTCCGGGGCAATGGCGAAGGAGATGAGGGTGGGGGGCACGTCCAGGCCCAGGAAGGAGCCGGACATGGAGTCCTTGCCGCCGATGGCGGCCACGCCCAGGCCCACCTGGGCGGTAAAGGCCCCCAGCAGGGCGGCGAAGGGCTTGCCCCAGCGGACGGGGTCATTGCGCAGCTTCTCGAAGTACTCCTGGAAAGAGAGGTAGGCCTTGGCGGGATCGCAGCCGGCGGCCACCAGCTTGGCCACCGAGTCCACCACCGACACGCCGGCGCCGTGGAAGGGGTCCTTCTCCATCCACCGGGGGCGGAAGCCCCAGGCCATGACGGAGCAGGTGTCGGTCTCGTGGCCCGGGTCCACGGGCAGCAGGGCGGCCATGGCCTGGGTGGGGGTGGTCTGGGTCTTGCCGCCGAAGGGCATAAGTACCGAGGCGGCGCCGATGGTGCCGTCGAAGCGCTCCCCCAGGCCCCGCTGGAGGCCCAGGTTCAGGTCGGAGCACAGCTCCCGAAGGCCCGCGCCGGCGAAGGGCAGGCCCATCTCCGCCGGGGGCACCACCACGGTGGTGTGCTTGTCGGCGCCGTTGGAGGAGAGGAACTCCCGGGACAGGTCGGCGATGACGGCGCCGTTCCAGTGCATGACCATCCGGGGGGACTCGGTGACGGTGGCCACCACGTAGGCCTCCAGGTTCTCGGCGCTGGCGGCGGCGATGAAGGTCTCCACGTCGCCCTCGGCCACCACCACGGCCATGCGCTCCTGGCTCTCGGAGATGGCCAGCTCGGTGCCGTCCAGGCCGTCATACTTCTTCCGCACGGCGTCCAGGTCGATGTCCAGGCCGTCGGCCAGCTCGCCCACCGCCACGCTGACGCCGCCGGCGCCGAAGTCGTTGCACCGCTTGATGAGGCGGGTCACCTCGGGGTTGCGGAAGAGGCGCTGGAGCTTGCGCTCCTCAGGGGCGTTGCCCTTCTGGACCTCGGAGGCCATGGTGTCCAGGCTCTTGAGGTCGTGGCTCTTGGAGGAGCCGGTGGCGCCGCCGATGCCGTCCCGGCCGGTGCGGCCGCCCAGGAGGATGACCTTGTCGCCGGGGGCGGGGCGCTCCCGGACCACGTTGGAGGCCGGGGCGGCGCCCACCACGGCGCCCACCTCCAGGTGCTTGGCCACGTAGCCGGGGTGGTAGATCTCGCTGACCAGGCCGGTGGCCAGTCCGATCTGGTTGCCGTAGGAGGAGTAGCCCGCCGCGGCGGTGGTGCACAGCTTCCGCTGGGGCAGCTTGCCCTCCAGAGTCTCGCTCAGGGGAGTGCGGGGGTCACCGCAGCCGGTGACACGCATGGCCTGGTAGACGTAGGACCGGCCGGACAGGGGGTCACGGATGGCGCCGCCGATGCAGGTGGCCGCGCCGCCGAAGGGCTCGATCTCGGTGGGGTGGTTGTGGGTCTCGTTCTTGAACATGAGGAGCCAGTCCTGGTCCTCCCCGTCCACGTTGGCGGTGACGTGGACGGAGCAGGCGTTGATCTCCTCGCTCTCGTCCAGGTGCTGAAGGACGCCTCGCTTCTTGAGGACCTTGGTGGCGATGGTGGCCAGATCCATCAGGGTCTCGGGCCGGGCCTTGGCCTTCTCCTCGCCGTAGACCTCCTTTCGGGCGGCCTGGTAGAGGTGATAGGCCCGCTTTACCTCGGGGGAGAGGATCTCCACGGAGTCGATGTGGGTGGAGAAGGTGGTGTGGCGGCAGTGATCGGACCAGTAGGTGTCCACCAGCCGCAGCTCGGTGATGGTGGGGTCCCGGTCCTCCTCCTTCTTCATGTAAGACTGGAAGAAGGTGAGGTCGGCCAGGTCCATGGCCAGGCCATACTCCTCCAGCACGGCCTGGAGACCGGTCTCGTCCAGGTTACGGAAGCCCTCCAGCACCTGGACGGACTGAGGGATGGGATAGGTCTGGGCCAGGGTGTCGGGCTTGTCCATGGAGGCCTCCCGGGCCTCCACGGGGTTGATGAGGTAGGAGCGGACCTTCTCCACGTCCTCGGCAGAGAGGGCGCCCAGCAGCAGATACACGGTGGCGGCCCGGACGGTGGGGCGGTCGCCGCCGGTCATGAGCTGGATGCACTGGGCCGCCGAATCGGCCCGCTGGTCGAACTGGCCGGGCAGGGCCTCCACCGCCAGCACGGTGTGGGGCTCCTGGGGCAGGGGACAGACCTCGTCGTACACCGCGTCCACCTGGGGCTCGGAGAAGACGGAGGTCCGGGCGGCGGCGTAGACCTGGTCCGTCACGCCCTCCACGTCGTAGCGGTTGAGCACCCGGAGCCCCGTAAGGCCCCGGACGCCCACGGCCTCGGTGAGCTCCCGGCACAGGGCCCGGGCGGCTCCGTCAAAGCCAGGCTTTTTTTCCACGAAACAGCGAAATACGTCTCCCATTGGTGGTTCCTCCCTCATTATGTATCTGTGGGGTAAGGGCGCCGGGTCAGGACCCGAAGCGCCAGTTCTCTATGCCGTAAAAGGGGTTCTGCTGGGTGGGGGTGAGGCCGGTGACCGTCCCCCACTGGGTGAGCACGGACTGGTTCTTGAAGCAAAGGGTGGAGAAGGGGACCTGGGTCTCCAGGTCGGACCAGAGGGCCTGAGCGGCGGTCTTACGGGGGGCGCCGGAGGCCGCCTGCCAGGCGGAGAGCAGGGTCAGGGTGTTGGCGTTCCAGTAGCCGCCGAAGTTCAGGGCGCCGCCGGCGGCGAGAAGGGGGGCGGGGTCAAAGTCGGCGGACAGGGTGGTGGCCCCCAGGTAGAGGTCGAAGGAGCCGGCGGTGAGGGCCTGCTGGTACTCGTTCCACTCCAGCTTTTGCAGCTCCACCTGGACGCCGGAACGGGTGAGCTCATCGGCCAGGTACTCCGCCGCCGACAGCCGGAAGGTGTTGTCGGTGTTCACCACGAAGGTGAGGGAGAGGGGCCGCCGGCCCTGGTACCAGAGGCCGTCCTCCCCCTGGGTGCAGCCCGCCTCCTCCAGAAGCTGGGTAAAGACCTGGGGGGAGTAGTCCCGCCGCTGGGCCAGGGTGTCGTCGTAGTCGGCGCAGTCCGGGTGGAGGGGCAGGGCGGCGGCCTGGGCGTGGCGGGAGTAGAGGGCCACCGCCACGGTGTTCCGGTCCCAGGCCCGGTCCAGGGCCCGGCGGATGGCGGCGTTGGCGCAGGGGCCGCTTTTGCAGTTGTAGCCGATGTAGACCATGGTGGTGGTGGGGTAGTCCCACACCGCGTGGTCGCCGGCAAAGCCCAGGGTGCAGGTGCCGGTGAGGTCGGCGGTGACCAGGGAGATATCCTCAGTGTCGAAGGCGGAGATGAGGTCGTCGGCGGCCTGGATGGTCACCAGGGGGATGGTCTCCGCCGGAAGATTCAGGTTCCGCCACCAGTCGGTGCGGGCGGTGAGCACGGCGCCCCCCTCGGTCTCGGTGAGCCGGTAGGGCCCCGTCCCCAGGGGCACCTCGTCGGAGCCCGCCTTCACCACGGGGATGTCCAGCAGGGCGGGCAGGGCGCCGTTGGGGGTGTGCAGGGTGAGCATCACGGCCCCCTCCTGCTCGGAGATGGAGGTCACATCGTCCAGCCGCCCGGCGAAGCGGGACTGGGGGCTCTGGGCCAGCTGGAGGGAGGACACCACGTCGGTGGCGGTGAGGGGGGAGCCGTCGGAGAAGGTGACGCCGGTGCGCAGGCGGAAGGTCCAGGTGAGGCCGTCGGCGCTGACGGCGTAGCTCTGGCACAGCCGGGGCTGGGGGGAGAAGGTCCGGTCCAGCTCGAAGAGCCCCTCCCAGATGAGGCCGGCCAGGGACACGTTCACCTTGTCGGTGCTCAGGATGGGGTGGAGGCTGGCGGTGGTGCGGGGGAGGGTAAAAACGGTGCTTGACGCCTCCACAGTCTCGGGCGTGGGGGAGGGGGTGGGGGTGACCTCCGGCGGAGGGGCGCCGCAGCCGGAGAGCAGGGCCAGTGCGAGGACCAGTGCAAACAGGCGGGATGGTTTCATAGGCGGCTCCTGATAAGTGATAGGTATGGAAAAGAGCGAAAAGCGGAGAACAATATCCCTCTTTTCGCTCTTTTGAGTTATAAAAGCTGAATGACGGCGGCCTGGCTGCCCCGGACGCCACCGGTGATCCGGTGGGACCAGTACTTTTCAGGCAGGCAGGCGGTGCAGTCGGCGGTGACGGAGATGTGCTCCGGGCGCAGGCCGACCCGTTCCAGGCGCATGGCGTTGATGCCCTTCAGGTCCACCTTGAACTTGCCGTTCTCGATGGGGGAGAGAAAGGGGGTGGCCCGGACGCCCAGGGCGGCAGTCATGGCGTTGGGTACATCCTCGTGGGTCTCGAAGCAGCACCGGGAGATGCCGGGGCCGATGGCGGCCAGGATGTCCTCCGGGCAGCAGCCGTAGAAGGCCATTTTCTCCACCGCCCGCTCCACGATGCCGGCGGCGGTGCCCCGCCAGCCGGCGTGGACGGCGGCGATGACCCGGCGGACCGGGTCATAGAGGAGGACGGGCAGGCAGTCGGCGCTGAAGATGACCAGGGCCACGCCGGGGATATCGGTGACCAGGCCGTCGGCCTCGTAGGGCTCCGGGTCCAGCAGGCCGGCCTTGATGTCGGCGGTGGTCACGGGCCGGACCACATCGCTGTGGACCTGATTGGTCATGGCCACCGTGCTCAGGTCAGCTCCCACGGCGGTAAAGAACCGGCGGTAGTTCTCCCGGACGTGCTCAGGGTCGTCGCCCCGGGTGGAGCCCAGGTTGAGGCTCTCATAGATGCCGGTGCTCACGCCGCCCAGCCGGGTGGAGAAGCCGTGGACCACCCCGCCGGCGTGCTCAAAGGCCTCCGCCGACAGGTAGGTAACGCCGGCGCTGATCTTGTCGTGGATATCCAAAGAGGTACTCCTTTCTGGACCAAAGGGGACTTGTCCCCCACGGGGCAGGCCCCGTGGGGACCCCATTCTTTCACTCAGCCGGGGCGAAGTGAATCCGCCCCGGCCCAAGGTTTTCACCTGCGGTGAAAACGCTTGAACGGCGTGACCGCCGTCCCCGCTGCGCGGGTGCCTTTGCGGGTTACTCCGGCTCGGAGTGGCACTTCCCCACGGGGCAGGCCCCGCGGGAACCCCATTCTTTCACTCAGCCGGGGCGGAGTGAATCCGCCCCGGCCCAAGGTTTTCACCTGGCGGTGAAAACGCTTGAACGGCGTGACCGCCGTCCCCGCTGCGCGGGTGCCTTTGCAGGTTACTCCTGATCGGAGTGGTACTCCTTACAAGTGCATTTCTTCCACTTGAGGCCGCTGCCGCAGGGGCAGGGGTCGTTACGGCCGATCTTGACGCCCTTGTGGACCACGGGCTGCTGCTTGACGGAGCCGTCGCCGCCGCCGGAGGTGCCGGTGACCTTGGCCACCCGCTTGCGCTCCACGGTGCCCTCGCCGTTCTTGGCCTGGACACGGACGATGAACACGCGGCGCACGGTCTCCTCCTGGATGGCGGCGATCATCTCCTCGAACATCTCGTAGCCCTCGCGCTTGTAGGCCACCACGGGGTCCTCCTGGCCGTAAGCCCGCAGGCCGATGCCCTGGCGCAGCTCGTTCATGTTGTCCAGGTGGTCCATCCAGTATTCGTCCACCACCCGGAGCATCATCACCCGCTCCAGCTCCCGCATGAGGGGGCTGCCCAGGGCCTGCTCCTTCTTCTGGTAGATGTCAAAGGCCCGTTCCTCCACCATGGAGCACAGGTCCTCGAAGCCGTACTTCTGGAGCTCCTCGTCGGTGAGCTTGAGCTCGTCGGGCAGCAGGAACACCCCGCGGAAGGGGGCCAGGGCCTCGCGGAAGCTCTCGGCGTCCATGTGCTTCTGCTCACCCATGCGGCCGCGGATGGCGTTGTGGATGGTGGTGCGGATCATGTTCTCCATGCTGGCCTTCATGTCCTCGCCGTCCAGGACCTGCCGGCGCTGCTTGTAGATGACCTCACGCTGGGTGTTCATGACGTCGTCGTACTCCAGCACGTTCTTGCGCTGCTGGAAGTTCTTAGACTCCACCTGACGCTGGGCCGACTCGATAGCGTTGGTGAGCATCTTCTGCTCGATGGGGGTGTCCTCGTCCACGCCCAGCTTCTCCATCATGCCCATGACACGCTCGGAGCCGAAGAGGCGCATGATGTCGTCCTCCAGGGAGAGGTAGAAGCGGCTCTCGCCGGGGTCGCCCTGACGGCCGGCACGGCCGCGCAGCTGGTTGTCGATGCGGCGGGACTCGTGACGCTCGGTGCCCAGGATGAAGAGGCCGCCCACGGCCCGGACCTTGTCGGCCTCGGGCTTGATCTCGGCCTTGTACTTGGCCTCGGCGTCGGAGAACATCTTGCGGGCGTTGAGGATATCCTGGTTGTCGGTCTCGGCGAAGCCGGTGGCCTCGGCGATGAGCTCGTCGCTGAGCCCCGCCTTCTTCAGGTCGGCCTTGGCCAGATACTCGGCGTTGCCGCCCAGCATGATATCGGTACCACGGCCGGCCATGTTGGTGGCCACGGTGACGGCGCCGAACTTGCCGGCCTGGGCCACGATCTCGGCTTCCTTCTCGTGGTTCTTGGCGTTGAGGACGTTGTGCTTGATGCCGGCCTTCTTCAGCATGCCGGAGAGCATTTCCGACTTCTCGATGGAGATGGTGCCCACCAGCACGGGCTGGCCCTTCTCGTGACACTCCTGGATCTGCTTGATGATGGCCCGGTACTTGCCGGCCTCGTTCTTGTAGACCACGTCGTGGTGGTCGATACGGGCCAGGGGCTTGTTGGTGGGGATCTCCACCACGTCCAGGGAGTAGGTGCCGTTGAACTCCTCCTCCTCGGTCATGGCGGTACCCGTCATACCGGAGAGCTTGTCGTAGAGGCGGAAGTAGTTCTGGAAGGTGATGGTGGCCAGGGTCTTGGACTCCCGGGCCACGGTGACGCCCTCCTTGGCCTCGATGGCCTGGTGGAGGCCCTCAGAGTACCGGCGGCCGAACATGAGGCGGCCGGTGAACTCGTCCACGATGATGACCTCGCCGTCCTTGACCACGTAGTCGATGTCCCGCTTCATGAGGCCCCGGGCCCGGATGGCCTGGTTGATGTGGTGGGAGAGGGTGGTGTTCTCGGGGTCGGCCAGGTTCTCCAGGTTGAAGGCCTTCTCCGCCTTGGCGATGCCGTTGGCAGTCAGGGTGACGGTGCGGGCCTTCTCGTCCACGATATAGTCGGCGTCCTCGTTGGGGTCCTCCTCCTCCTTGGTGTCCACGCTGGCCACCACCTTGCACTTGAGCTGGGCGACGAACTTGTCCACGATGGTGTAGAGCTGGGTGGACTCGTCGCCCTGGCCGGAGATGATGAGGGGGGTACGGGCCTCGTCGATGAGGATGGAGTCCACCTCGTCCACGATGGCGAAGGCGTGGTCCCGCTGGACCATCTCCTGCTTGTAGATGGCCATGTTGTCCCGGAGGTAGTCGAAGCCGAACTCGTTGTTGGTGCCGTAGGTGATGTCGGCGTCATAGGCCCGGTGCTTGTCCGCGCCCATGACCCCGTGGATGACCAGGCCCACGGTGAGACCCATAAAGCGGTAGACCTTGCCCATCCACTCGGAGTCACGCTTGGCCAGGTAGTCGTTCACCGTCACGATGTGGACGCCCCGGCCGGTGAGGGCGTTGAGGTAGGCGGGGAGGGTGGCCACCAGGGTCTTGCCTTCGCCGGTCTTCATCTCGGCGATGCGGCCCTGATGGAGGATGATGCCGCCGATGAGCTGCACCCGGTAGGGCTTCATGCCCAGCACCCGCCAGGCGGCCTCCCGGCAGGCCGCGAAGGCCTCGGGCAGCAGGTCATCCAGGCTCTCCCCGTTCTGGTAGCGGTCCTTGAATTCCTGCGTCTTGGCCTGGAGCTGTTCATCCGTCAGGGCGGAGTACTCCGCGTCCAGGGCTTCGATTTTATCCACGATGGGGGAGATCGCCTTCACTTCGCGCTCAGAGGATGTACCAAAGAGCTTCTTCAGCAGACCCATTTTATCGTACACCTTTCCTAATTGGTTCTGGAATCAGTTTAGTATATCATACCCGGCCGGAAGAAAAAAGAGAAAATTGTGAACAAATCCCCCGCCGCCGCCGGGGCCCGTCCTGTGCGGAAGGGCTTTTTCAAAATAAGGTAGCCGGGCGGCGGGGGGCTGTGGTACAATGTTGCCAGATCGACGCCCCACGCCCCAAGACAGAAAGGAAGGTCCCTATGCGCGCTAGACCCTTGCTGCTCGCCTCAGCCCTGGTCCTCACCCTGGCCGCCTGCGCTCCGGCAGAGCCCCAGGCCACCCCCACCCCTGCCCTTGTGGAGTTTTCGGCACCGGAGGAGACCGCCCCTCTGGAGCTGGTGTGGACCGACCAGACCTTTGCCAAGGACTTCACCGCCGACGACGGCACGGTGGTCATGTCGGTAGACTATGTGTTCCCCGACATTGAGAATGCCAGTGCGGTACCCGCCTGGCAGAAGATCCAGGACTACTACGCCGCCGAGGGCATGGCCTACCTGAGCGACGCCTCCGAGCTGGCCGGCTACGCCGCCGGAGACTACGAGGTGGCCCAGGCCATGGGGGAGGACTTCCTGCCCTACGGTGAGTCCATGAGCTACCGCCTTACCCTCCAGACCGAAGACCTGGTCAGCATCGTTCGCAGCTACTACGCCAACTCGGTCACCGGCGCGGCCCACCCCTCCAACTTCCAGTTCTCCGAGACCTTTGACCTCTCCACCGGAGAGAAGCTGGCCCTGGACGACTGTTTCACCGACCCCGACGCCGGCCGCACCCGGGTGCTGGACCTGCTGGAGCAAAAGGGGGCTGACGCCGGCTATTCCCGGGCGGTCCTGGAGGCCGAGCTCAACGACACCTACTTCTATCTCAGCGACCAGGGCCTGGTGATCTACTACCAGCCCGACACTCTGGCCCCCTACGCCGCCGGCCTGCTGGAGTTCACCCTCCCCTACGCCGACCTCCAGGACCTGCTGGCCGTCTCGCCCATCCCATCTTAAATGAGGTGTTCCCCCATGCCCAAGAAAAATGACATTCTGCCCCTGACCATCGAGTCCATCGGTCTCAACGGTGAGGGCATCGCCCATCTGGACGGCCAGGTGGTCTTTGTCTCCGGCGGCCTCCCCGGCGAGGTGTGCGACACCCTCATTTTAAAGGTGGGCCGCTCCGCCATCTGGGGCAAGGCGGCGGGGGTCAGGACGCCCTCCCCGGACCGCATCGACCCCGACTGTCCCCAGTACCCCAGGTGCGGCGGCTGCCAGTTCCGGCACATGAGCTACCCCGCCGAGCTGGAGGCCAAGCGCCGCCGGGTGGAGGACGCCATCCGCCGGGTAGGGGGTCTGGACCTGGCGGTTTCTGTGATATTGGGGGCGGAAAATACACAGCGTTATCGAAATAAGGTGCAGCTGCCGGTGGCCGCGGGGAAGGACGGGCCCAAGATCGGCTTCTTCCGGGCCCGGAGCCACGATGTGGTGAACGTGGACGACTGCCTCCTCCAGCCGGAGACCGCCTCCTCCCTGGCCCACGCCGTCCGGCGGTGGATGGCGGAGTATGCCGTCCCCGCCTATGACGAGAAGGCCCACGCCGGACTGGTGCGCCATCTCTTCGTCCGCTTTTCCCGGACCCAGGCCCTGTGCTGCCTGGTGGTCAACGGGGACCGGCTGCCCCACGAGCGGGAGTTGGTGGAGGCCCTCCGGTCCGCCGCCCCGGAGCTGGCCGGGGTGGTGCTGTCCGTGAATAAGGAGCGGACTAACGTGGTGCTGGGCAAAGAGCTGCGCACCCTGTGGGGGCAGGACTTTCTGGAGGACACCCTCTGCGGCCTCACCTTCCGCATCTCGGTGCCCTCCTTCTACCAGGTGAACCGGGACCAGTGCGAGGTCCTCTACGGCAAGGCAGTGGAGCTGGCAAGGCTTACCGGCACCGAGACGGTGGTGGACCTCTACTGCGGCATCGGCACCATCTCCCTGGCCATGGCTCGCCACGCCGGGCGGGTCATCGGGGCGGAGATCGTCCCCTCCGCCGTGGAGGATGCCAAGGCCAACGCCATGCGCAACGGCATCACCAACGCCGAGTTCTTCTGCGGCGACGCCGCCGACACCGCCGCCCGGCTGGCCGCCGAGGGTCTGCGGCCGGACGTCATCTGCGTGGACCCGCCCCGGAAGGGCCTGGCCCCGGAGGTGGTGGCCTCCATCGCCCAGATGGCCCCCGAGCGGGTGGTCTACGTCTCCTGCGACCCGGCCACCCTGGCCCGAGACCTGGCCCGATTTGCGGAGCTGGGCTACGCCGCCCAGACCGCCGTGGCGGTGGACATGTTCCCCCGCACCGCCCACGTGGAGACAGTATGCTTATTGTCCAAACTAAAATCGACGCAGCATATCGAAGTTGAGCTGGATATGGATGAGCTGGATTTGACGGCTGCGGAGAAAAAGGCTACCTATCAAGAGATCAAAGATTATGTACTGGAACATAGTGGTTTGAAGGTAAGCAATTTGTATATCGCACAGGTGAAGCAGAAATGCGGCATTATTGAGCGGGAGAATTACAACAAGCCGAAGTCTGAGGAATCTAAGCAGCCCCAATGCCCGCCAGAGAAGGAAAAGGCGATTATGGAGGCATTAAAGCACTTCGGGATGATTTGAGGTGGCGAATATGGAGCGCTTGTTTTCCTGTGAGTTCAATATGGATACTGCCTGTGTTGAACTGAAATTTACCGATGGCAGCATGATTACCATTGATACGATCGCCGTGGAGAACGAGGTTGCCGACAATATGTATCAGCGGTCAGAGCTGGACTGGCTGATCTATAATAAACCTCTGGAATATGCGCAACTGGTTCTTGGCGGCGACTTGGAACGGTATGTGAAAGGCACACCAGAGTATCGGTTGATGGATTGAAAATTAATATGGCAGAGCCCACTGGTCAACAATGATCGGTGGGCTCTGGTTTTAAGGTTCTTTCCATAACTCTGTAAGATTTATGGTGCTACTCTGTGGTTGCTTTTGTTTGGGTAGCAAATCGACCTGCACCAAAACAGGAAAATTGGAAGCGACACCAGTAAAGATACATGCTCCTTGCGGGAGTACCGAGATCATTTCATATGAAGTATTGTCAATGAATGCCACAGCTTTACCTATTGCCCGTATATCTTCATTGTTAACCAATCTATGAATAAAATAGTTATGTAGTTGAGAAATAATGGTTTCCGAGATGTCAGAGGGACGCTGGCTCGATATAGTTAAGAATGTTCCGAATTTTCGTCCCTCTTTGATAATTTCCTCGAAAGTTTCTAAGCGGTAATCTTTCCATGTCTGGCTTTCTCGTTCAGATGTCGTGGACAAGACATTATGTGCTTCATCAATGATAATATGTAGACTACTACCATTGAAATTCTGCCGTTGGCGTTCATAGAAATACTTACAGATAATTAAAGGTACAATCTTTTTGAATTCTACATTAACATCAACCAATGAATATACCGCTAACCAATCAGATGGGGGGTTCTCGCATATTCTGAAAAGGCGCTTTACTCGTTTTACACGATTTTCAAATCTTGAGATCAGTGGGCCAACGTGTTCTTCGTTGATATATTGCAAACACAAAGAATCCAAGTATTTATACCGTAGAGCATACTCAAATATCATATATTCATCCGGATCTTTGCAATTAGCCGGAATAAACACTGAATCCAAAATAGCAGATACAAATTGTTGTTCGTAGTCATCGAGGCTGTTTGCCCAGTGCTCACCCTCAGCAGATGTACGGTAGAATTTTGTACCCTGCGCACGAAGTTGGATGCTATTTAAAATTCTGATTCCAGGTTCGGCATCAACAAATAGCAATGTAAGAATCGTCTTAAGTCCTGTTAGTTGACGCAAGAATATTTGAGGGTCATCATAGTATCGGAGAAGCAGATTCCGTAACATCCCGCGAATATAGGCCATAAGATTGTCAGTCTCACGCAAACGGCGGTATAAGTCAATGC
This sequence comes from Intestinimonas sp. HCP28S3_D6, assembly GCF_052065695.1. Lineage (NCBI taxonomy): Bacteria > Bacillati > Bacillota > Clostridia > Eubacteriales > Intestinimonas > Intestinimonas sp. HCP28S3_D6. The sequence goes on along the minus strand of NZ_JBQHTM010000008.1, from coordinate 15,810 downwards.
TCTTGCTTAAGAAAGGCTTCTGAGTTTTTTCTGTTGCCTCACATATTATTGACCAGAGTTCCACATCTTCCAAAAACGATTGATGAATAGGGATTGAATCTCCTGTATCAACTCTTGTTGAAAGTCGATATACTCGTTTGCTGTCATCAAAGGCTTGGGTGTACTCTCCATTAAAATCGATAAGAAGAAATCTGCTTTTAGCGAATCCAGGCATTCCTTTAAAACGTTGAAAGCACTCGGTGTATATCTTGGCCAATGTATTTGATTTGCCACTTCCGGTATTTCCGAAGATTCCTATATGACTGGCAAAAAGAGAATTTGCCGAGATGAAAAGCTTTTCTTCTTTGTAATCGTTAATAGAGCCAATACACACAGAAGTGCTTAAATCGGAGCTAAACTCGAAAATCTTTTGCACTTCTATGTCTGTAAGCATATATGCATCGGAGAAAACCAGCGGAATGTCAATGAGACCTCTCTGAAAACGTCCATCATTCAACACACCCATAATGCTAACTTCGATAATGCGATCAATGGTCTCGCTCTCTTTTGAAAAACGAAGTTGACCATTGTTCTCACCTGTGGGCTTAGTTTCTTGGATGTATTCACCCTCTATGCGGCCAATGATGTTGCTGAATCCTTTTGGAATCTTCACGAAGCTGCCGACGGACACATTTTTAATAACGTGTCCCTGGTATATCAGAATATTGCTGTTCTTGTTTTCAAAAACACGTATGCGAAGTTTTTGACCTCGTACCTCAATCACTTGTCCGATTTTATAAAAATCGTTCATACCGATTCACCTCTTTCCTTTTAGGAATGGATATGTGACAAAATCTGATTGAAATAATCCAAAGACAGCTTTTCTCCATCCAGCGTAATATAAGTAATGTTATTATTCTTCGCCTCACCGAATAGTTTTTGAAAGTCCCCAATCGCTGTTTCTTGATATGTGAAAATGAGTATTTTCAAGGATGGATTAACCATGGAGCGTTTTACTACATCAAGGATGTGCTCATCTCTAAAAGAAAAACCATTGACTACTAGAAGTGAGTTCTCTTTTTCCAACTCATTGGAGAAAATGCGCAGAAGCTCATAATAATTTTTGTTTAATAGGGTATCACTGAATTTTTCCTTTGTTGGGTTCACAATTAGGAAGGAATTTTTGTACGATTGAATGAATTTGTCATAGTCTCCCTCTTTGGCAAGTAATGAATCAAAAATAGTACTCGCAAGCAAAGATTGAATTTGTTTATTTGCTTCATCCGGTTGATCAGCCGTAAAATGAGCATCAATTCTTGATACCATAGCTACATCAAACAATGTAGAGTGCTCTTTGGTAAAGTGATGTATTTGGGTTCGATATTGCTGATACTCAATACCTCCCCAAATGATGTCTGTGCTCCAAGTAACAGACCCGTGCAACTTTAAAAGATTCACAGATGGGATTTCAGCTTTCCTGTTGGAGAATACTGCTTGCCTATAATACGTTTTTGAGTAGTTATCGGTGGAAAATCGAGGTTCAATTCTCCCTTCAAAGCCATCATTGCATATACAGGTTGAATGGTCAAAGATCAGCTCAATTATTGGGTCGTAATTTGTTGTAAAGATGTTGAACTGTCGATCCAATGCTGGATTTCCTCTTTCGGCAAAAATCCGGTACACAATATCTCCAAATTCTTTGTAAGGGGCAAATGAGGGATCATATGTCGATACTTTGGAGGAGATCGGTTCGATACATCTAATGAAGAACGACCAATACAAAAATGCAGATAGAATAGTGATCTTTTTTCGTTCATCTTCATTTTTGACTTGATATTTTTGTAATGCTTCAAAAATTACCTCATTATTACTCAAAGTGCCTAACAGATTTGCAGAAAAGCCAGCACCAAGCAGGAAACTTACTCTGCATCCGGAAAACAAATTCTTGAGTATGGACTTTATATCTTCTGAAATTACAACCTTTCCTGTATCCACTGGAATTTTAATTATCTTATCCATGTTTCCCCCGTTTTTTTAAATTTGCTTGTGCAAACTTCGCATATGTTCTCGCAAGTTGATTGTCTCCGCAAGCAATCCCACCACATTTTCAATGTGAGTAAAGGAATCAATAGTGAGTGTTTCGCCCTTATGTTCCTTAAACCACTTGTCCAACACCTGATGTCCGCCAATTTGGTATTGCCATACATCCTGAGAAATACCGGTAATGTGTTTGTTGGCGTTTAACTGAAGCACACCGTTTTTGTATTTAACGGCTCCGATTTCCATATCATCAGGTGTGTTAGGATCTAACATAAGCTCGGCAGGCACCTTGATTTGCATAAGATGCAGTTTTCTAAGCCGTTCGCCGGTAACAACATATTCTCTATACAAATCTTCACTTACGAAAAATGTACCGTCGGTTCTTTCTTCCTCTGGCTCATTGATGACCGGAACACGTGGAAAATCTCTGCAAAGATACTGCTCGTATTTCTCGCAGTAAACCGGATCGTGCAGAATGCCGTACACATAGTCAAACACCTCAATTGGTGTGGGCTTTGTAGGCAAATACTGGGTTAATTTATTAAATGCATCATCGTTCAAATTTGCAGTCCAGCTTTCGCCAGTCAGTTCCGACTCTGAACGAAGATAAAGTGGTGCGATGTAGGTGATCTCGCACATAGCAGAGAACAGCCGATGTGCGATGATATTCCTGGACACAAACGGAGAAAAGAAGTTTCTGGAGGTTTTGCAGAATACCAAACCAATATTGGCTCCAATAGGGCTCGTCGGTTCGGCCAGCAAATGCCCCATGGTGCTCTTTTCTCTGGGCCAAAGAACCCATCCGCAGGAATTGCCAGAATAATATGTCCATCGAGAATCAAACGGGCGGAAAGAAATCTGAGTTATTTTGCCTTCTGATAGGACATCATTTTGGATCTTTTCTGCTGTTTGTCCACGGCTGAATCTCCCCCATAGATTGAATATATCTTTTTCTTCTGTGGCATGCTTAACAATATCCATCCGTCTAATTAATTCGGCTTTTGTAGGTGCAATGGCTACACTATCGTTGCCAGAAACAATTCCTGTCACACTTATCGGAAACAGTTCTGCAATACTAACCCCTTTATCATAGGCATCTTTGTCGCTATTTCCGAAAGGAATAAAGTACGCCATCTTATGATCCAGCTTCAACAGAGTGAATGTCAGATCGCCTTTGGCAAGGGCCTCCAGTTTGGTTTCCCGGGTTCCCCAAATATCCGTATAGTATACTTTTGCCCAATCTGTTTTCTTTGTTTTTTTGACTCCGATGAACAAAGATACACCTTGCATAATATCAAAGATATTTTCATCCCTGCTTCCGTCGGGAGCGGTTTCCTTTTTATTTGCGCTGCCGTGAAGATTTACGATATAGATTTTATCAAAGGATCTCAGAAGGCTGCCACGCATACCCCTAAAGGTCGGATTGTCTAAGTATCCGTTATTGGATACAAAGGCAAGCACACCTTCTTTGTTCTTATCGATGATCTGTTCGGAGAAACGGAAAAATTTTACATAATCATCATTCAGCCAGTGCTTTCTTTCACCAAAATCAGTCACACCATCCGTTTCAGTTTTGTATGCCGAAATATCATATGGATTTGTAGATGCCGCCAGATATGGAGGATTACCGATGATTACCTTGATGGGGCGACGGGCTTTCCATGTATCTGCGTTGTAGGCTTCCTCAGTAATGGCAGCAGAGAAATCAAACAAAGTCAACTGTTCACCTCGCTCCAAATCCGACATGGGTGGTGCCAGGGTGTTTGTCAAAAAAATGTTTGTGGGGAGCTGAACTGTTGGCAAATGACCGAGCGTTTCATCAATTGTGCGACGAATTTTTAAGTGCGCAACAACATAACTGGTCATCATAATCTCAAAACCAATTAAGCGGGAAAGCAAGCCGTTTTCCTGCTGAATGTAGTTTTCATAAAATGCTGACCGAGCGCCAGAAAAATATGTATTTTTAATATATTTGATGATCTCTGCACCAAACGAACCAGTGCCGCAGGCTGGATCGAGAATAGCTACACGGGGTACAGAAACTGTCATTTCGCTGGACCACTTGGTCTTTGTTACTTTGTATGGTGCACACGGAACTTTCGTTGTGATTAGTTCGTTATTCGAGAGTCCCCCTTCAATACCGAAATCTTCAACCAAAATCTTATCTACAGTTGAAACTAAATATTGTACGGCTTGAACTGGTGTATAAAAAACGCCAAGCGATTTTCTTAATGCCGGATCATAGAAAGTCAGAAATTCTTCATAAAAATGGATAATCGTATCCTTCTTCTCATCTCGCTCCAGCAAAGCAGAAATATTACAAATACGGTACAAAGAACACAACTTTTCAATAACGCCTTCAAGGGTAGGGTGTTTTCTGCCGGTTCCGGCAATATGCATGAAGAACTGTTTGAGGAGTTCGGATTCTTCTTGCAGATATTTTATGGCCTCATATCTGTCAAAGGAGTCCGGTGTTGTGTCATTGTATCTTGCGATAAATAAACCATAGACAATGGTCTGGGCATACATATCAGCAAATTCACGAGTGTTCATGAGAGGCCGGAGGTCAGATTTAATCCTGCTATATAGCCCATATAATTCTATAAACATAGGTAGTCTCTTTTGACTGTCAGTGACAAGAGGTTGTCCATTGCCGTCATCTTTAAGAATACCAGAAATTATGCTGCGTATTGTGCGAGCATGCATTGCCATATATTCAGCAAGCTTGGTGGATGATTTTATTTGTGCAGGATCACGAAGCAGAAAATCTTCTACGAGGCTAATAAACAGCTCGACGTTATCTTCTCTTAGAACCAGTTTGTCATTAACCAATTCCATAATTCGCAAACCGGTATACATCTCCGTATCACCAGCACGCCAAAAACGCCATTCAAGATTATCAGTTAAAATAGCATTGCCATACCGATCAGCTTCGATTTTGATCTGGGAGAGGGCTCTCTTGTCAATGCCTCCAACTTTTTTAACTTCAACGCCAGCAAACGGTTCAGTTTCTGTAACTTCTTCCTCGCTGTGCCACAGTTTAATATCAATATTTTCTCCGGTTTGACCTTTACGCTCACCAGACAAATCACGGGCAGCACATCCAATATCTGTGAACAGAGCCATTATTGGTGCGTTATAAGATGACTCAACATTTCCGAGACGGTATGCGTCGCATACAGCTTTAAAGTATGTTGTGATAATTTCAGTTGAAGTGGCTTTATCCATAATTACCCCCCATTAATCGCCTATTAGCATTTACGTTTGAGAGTTATTCCTTAAACAAGTTTTCGTCGAAATATGCTTCATAGCAATCTTTCAGCTCATAAAGTTTATAATTCAATTTGCTTAGTTTTGATTCTCTTTTCGTTTTAGCGATCTTTTTTTCTGTTTTTTCAATTTCTCGTGATAGCTTTTCTTTGTAATAATCCAGTGCCTGATAAACAAATGGTTGGAGCGTAAGTTTTACCGGTAACGCTGTTGAATATAAGGATGTTCGAACTAATTGCTGACCACCACCATATAAGTAATTGCGTGCAACAAGGCCTTTTATTACAGGCTGCCCATAGTCAAGTTCGCAAGTAAATGCGGGCGAGTGGTAAAGTTTGAGAATAATTGCTTTTTCAACATCACTCATACTTGAAAATTTTTTCATAGTATTTCTGTTCAAGAAAAGTTTGGAAATAAGATGAGTAATTTTTGATTTCGTATAAATAAATGAATACACCAGGATCAGGCAGGAGGTGATAATAAGTATTAATCCAAAAGCAAACAGGTGCTCATTTTTCCACTCTAGTAAACCTAATTTTTCAAGCCATCTGTCAGGAAATAAGGTCATGGCGGATGAAAAAAGCCATGCCGAGGGTAAAAGAACTTTTAATGGTACCTTTAGAAGATCAATTAACTTGGTTATCCATTCCATAATTTTTCTGATTCCTTTCTGACCGCATTCGCATATGGTTAAGCATAAATAAATCGTTGAAATAGTATCTGACAATCTGAAATTGCACCATATTAATATTCAGATTGTCAGGACAAAAGGAAGATTAGCAGTTTGCAGATTCATGTGCAGATGCTTCCTTTTGTATTTTCTTCGCACCGGTGTCAAACTGATTCTTTCAGTTTGGGTACCACCGTGTGAAGAAAATATGAGGTGTCCAGAGGGGGGCAGCCCCTTGGCTCTGGGTTTCCAATAGGGGCGAGAAACATCCCTGTTGGCACACGATTTTGCTTGCAAAGTCTAGTGTGTTATACCTTTGCTTCCGGCTGACGCTGGAAAGGGGCTGGCTGCAGCATCTGCGACATAGGCAGATTGAAGCGGACAGACGCTTCTCGGCGGCAGTAGGGCAGGCGGATTTTGTGACAAAGGCGTTGACACAAATGCAGGATTTTTGAGAAACAAAATCCGACTGACCGGAGAAGGAAGCAGAGGTATATAAGCCCCTGTCCCGCCACAGCGACACGCACTAAAACCACCACGGCAACTCTAACCAGAGGTTGTCCATAGCCTGTTCCTCGGTTTTCTTGGCTCGGCTTTCGCTCAGATTAAAGTGGATTGCTGCCCCAATCATCGTATGCTCTATATCGTCTGTGAAGCCAAAACGGTACAGCAGATAGGCTTGCTCTCGCTTTCCAATCCTATCGAGTCCCGCATACAGTTCACGCAATGTTTCTTGTTCCACATAAATCTGTTCCGGCGATTTGGCAATCGGGTCGGCAACCGCTTCGATACGCAGCAACCGTTCCTCGCCGGGGACAACTTCATCCAGACGGATTTTCTGAAAGGCAAGTCCATCTGTGGTGTCGGTCATTCGCTGCTCAAATTGAGAAAACGCATTCCGTATCAAATCGGTCATGGCGTTTCGGATGGACGGTGCGGCATAGGTCAGAAACTTGGCGCCTTTGCTACTGTCAAAGCGAGGGATGGCATCCAATAAGCCGATGCAGCCCTCCTGCTCCAGATCGTCTTTGTCGATACTGAGTTCGCTTTCGCCCAGATTCATACCGAAATAAATCTCGTTGGCGGTTTTGCGGATAAAGCCGAAATTGTTTTCCAGAAGCAGGTCACGGGCGTTCCTATTCCCCTTCTGTGCCAGAGTGCAGAGTTGCTCATTGCTCTGGTTTTTCATCGTCCTTCTCCTGTATTGCCGCCTGATCCAAGGTGGTCTGCATAAAGTCGGTCAACGCCTGACTGAGCTTGTCCAGTGCTTCTTGGTTGACCCCATCCATACCGGCAACGCTGTCGATAATCAGTTCGGTCACATGCTCCGGTGTGACCTTGGGGTTTTCCATATCCTGACCTTTTGTAAGCTCTGTAAACATTCGCTCGGCGGCTTCTTTGGTGAGGGCCTGCTGTACTGTAAAATCGTGACCGATCTCTTTCTTCACTTCTTTGACTGCCGCCATAAATTGAGCTTCAATGGTGGCGAGATCTGCCTGATATGCCGGTGTCCGTAAACGGCTGATGTCCTTGGCAGCTTCTTTCGCTGCATCGGTTTGTACGGTACTTCTTGTCAGATTGGCAAGGGTAGCGTAAAGCTGATTCTGAGCTGCAAAGCCGGATGCGATAGTGTCATTGAAATACTGCTCCAATATGTAGGTCAGCTCAGCAAAGCGGGGACTTTCCAAGAGCCGATTGACCACTTGTGTATTAACCTTGCCGGTGTAGAGGTTTCGTGCCGCCTGGGCTGACAAGCCCAGCTCTTCAATCTCATAATTTTTTCTATCGGGAACATTGGTCACGCCTAAAAGAAAGTCGGTGGACACATTGAATACTCTAGCAATACGGATGATGTTTTCGTCACCGATCTTGTCTGTCTTTCCGGTTAGGAAACGGCTGAGCAAGCTGTCGCCGCATCCAATTTTTAGCGCAAGGTCAGTCTGAGATACCTTGTGATATTTCATCAGATCGGCAAGCCGCTGTCTAACAGTACCGGGCAAAAATACATTCTCCATTCGTTATGTCCCCCTTTCCTTGTTTTTTGCTTTGATATATTTGCCGCTTTTGATTCTGGCATCAGCGGGCTTCTCTGCATCTTCTGGGATAATCCAGCGGCTTCCTGCTTGCTGTGCGCCGGGGATGCGGTTTTGGCTACAAAGAACACCTACACGACGCGGAGAAATCCCCCATTTCTCCGCCACCTCAAAAGTTGATAAATAACGCACCCTCAACACCCCTTTTCGCTAAATCTGATAATATTATATTCTATTTTCGGAATAATATCAAGGCGCATATTGTGAACAATCGCCACCCTGTGTATTTTGCATTTTTGCAAAAATTCAGGGCGGCGATTTCTTTTTTTGCAGAAGTGCCGGATTTTTCGGTTGAAAGCTGTTTTCTCCGTATATTCAGGTGACAAGCAAGAATTGTCAAATTAATTACGGAGGTATGCATATGAATCTATTTGAAACCATCAAGGCGGCAGTTCCCGTAAGACAAGCTGCCGAACACTACGGGCTGAAAGTCAACCGCAACGACATGGCTTGCTGCCCGTTCCACAATGACAGGCATCCGAGCTTGAAGCTGAACGAGGAATATTTCTTTTGTTTCGGCTGCGGAGCCAAGGGAGATGTGATTGACTTTGCGGCGAGACTGTTTGATCTGAGCAGCTACGAAGCGGCGCTAAGGTTGGCTGAGGACTTCGGTATCAGTACCGAACAGGGACAAGCGGTGGCAGTTCCCCGCAAACCCAAACATCCCCACATCCGGCAGTTCCGGGAGGACGAAATGCTTTGCTTCCGTGTGCTGACGGATTATCTGCATCTGTTGGAAGACTGGAAGGTTTGGTATGCCCCGAAAATGCCGGACGATGATCTGGATGACCGTTTTGTGGAAGCCTGCCAGATGCTTGATCGCATCGAATATCTGACGGACATTCTGGTCGTAGGCGATTTGGAAGAACGTGTTGCTGTGGTGGATGAGCTGATGAGAGATGGCAAGATTGCGTCCCTCCAGGACTACACCGCAAGAAAGAGAGAGGAGTATGTACGCTATGAGCGATGAAATGACGCAGACCGCGCACTGTAAAAATCCGGCGTGGTTTGACGGTAAGAAAATCAACGAAGCCATATTCTGCGAAGAATTTCTCCGGGAATATCCAATGGTCACGGTAAACGGAGCATTTTTCACGGTCAATGGTAGAGTACACGATGAAAACCGCCTGAAAAAGGTGATCTATGACCGCATCAAGTATTATGTGACCAGTGGCATTGCAAAGAAGGTCACAAATCTGTTGGATGTCATGCGGATGGAGTGCTGCACCGAAAAGTTGCCCCTGTATCAAGACCGCATCCATGTGGCGAACGGCACCTATTATCTGAACGGTACATTCAGACCGGAAAAGGATTTCTGTCGGAACCGTCTGCCCGTTTCCTACAATCCAGAAGCTCCGCAGCCAGTGACATGGCTGCATTTTTTGTCTCAGCTTTTGGAGCCGGAGGACATCCTGACCTTGCAGGAATTTATGGGATACTGCTTTATTCCCTCCACCAAAGGACAGAAGATGCTTTTGCTGATCGGCAAGGGCGGCGAGGGCAAAAGCCGCATTGGCATTGTCCTTCGTGCGCTGCTGGGCAGCAACATGAACACAGGCAGTATCGCAAAGGTGGAGACAAGCCCTTTTGCCCGGGCTGATCTGGAACATGAGCTTGTGATGCTGGACGATGATATGAAGCTGGAAGCCTTGCCCCAGACCAATCATATCAAGGCAATCATCACTGCAGAATTGCCGATGGATCTGGAGAAAAAGGGACAGCAGAGCTACCAGGGCGATTTGTATGTACGCTTTATCGGCTTGGGCAACGGCGTCCTGCAATCTCTCAATGACCACAGCGTGGGTTTTTTCCGCAGACAAATTATCCTTTCCACCATAGAAAAAGACCCGAATCGGAGAGACGATCCGTATATTGCGGAAAAGATGTGCGCCGAAGCAGAGGGCATTTTCCTGTGGGCACTCACGGGCCTGCACCGCCTGATTGCCAACGATTACAGGTTTACACTCAGTCAGTCGGCGCAGGACAACATGGAGGCTGCGGTATCGGACGGCAACAACATCATCGATTTTTTAGGTTCCGAAGGGTATATCCGCTTCAAGGCAGATTACGAAGTCAGCTCCAAAGCCCTGTATGCTGTTTACAAGCTGTGGTGTGACGATAACGCCATGAGCAGCCTTTCGCAAAAGCGCTTCTGCTCCTTCCTCAAACAGAATGAGAGCCACTATCACCTTGAATACACAAATAAGGTCAATATCGGCGGTGGGAAGTTCGCCAGAGGTTTTGTCGGCATTGAGCTTTTGCAAAGACCGTTTCTATAAAAGCGAAAGTGACCCGGAAATACATGTACCACCCGTACCAAACGTACCACGGTATGACATCGTATGGCAGAAAGGTCGGGAAAAATAATGGAAAAGGGACAGTTTGCTATTTTGAGATTTGCCAAGTATAAGGGGCCGGAGATCGGGCGCATTGAAGCCCACAATGAGCGTACCAAAGAAGAGTACGCAAGCAATCCGGATATTGATACCAGCCGCAGTCATTTGAATTTCCACCTTGTTAAGCCGGAAAGAAAGTACCGGGCAGAGTCCGAACGGCAGATTGCTGCAGCCGGATGCCGCACTCGCTCTGACAGTGTTCGTGTGGTAGAAGCGCTGATCACCGCAAGTCCGGAATTTTTCAAGGGCAAGAAACGGGCTGAGATCAAGGAATTCTTCAATGATGCGTTGGAGTTTATCCGACAGAACCAATCCCCCGAAACCATTATATCCGCCGTGGTGCATATGGACGAGAAAACGCCCCATATGCACCTTTCTTTTGTCCCGTTGACAGAGGACAAGCGGCTCAGCGCCAAGGAGATCGTAGGCAACAAGAAAAAGCTGACATGGTGGCAAGACAAGTTCTGGGAACACATGGTCAAGAAGTATCCGGTATTGGAGCGTGGTGAGAGTGCCAGCGAGACGGGCCGTGACCATATCCCGCCGAGAGTGTTCAAACAGATGACCCGTCTGACAAAGCAGATGGAAAAGCTGGATGCAATGCTTTCCGATGTGAAATTTACCAACTACAAGGAGCGGACAGCGCAAATCGCAGCATTTCTGGAGGAATATATCCCAGATGTGGCGGCGATGGAAACGCAGATGAAGAAATATCAGAAGTGCTTTACCACGGCTGAATCCGAGAAAAAGGCGCTAAAAAAGAAAAACGATGATTTAGCGGAAGCGCTGGAAAAGAGTCAGCAGCAGAGTACCGTCAAGAAGTTGCAGGAGGCAAGGCTGCAAAGCGATTATGAACGGGTGAAAGGGATTCTTGACCGTATCCCTCCGGAGATTATCCGGGCGTACACACAGCGTGGCAGTAAAAAACAGGAGGTAAACCATTATAGCGGATTGGAATAAGGATGAGTGGAGCGGCTTTGCCGATTTGCTTGCCAACTTAATAGAAAAATATGCGGCGGTTCTGGACATTGACAATCTTCCAGAGCCGCCGCACTGTTTTGGGGAAGAAACTGCTGGAACTGCGAATATTCCCGAACAGCCAGAGGACACTATTGAAAAAGCTAAAACGGCATGATATAATAATCGTGTGAAATGTGTCCAAACCTTACTCTGAAAGAGCTTCGGAGTAAGGATACATAAAGGTGCCATAGCTGTGGCACGAATGAGGATTGTGAGATGAAAAAAGAAAAGACAAAAGTATATATCTATACGAGAGTATCCACCGCCATGCAGATCGACGGATACTCTCTGGATGCCCAGAAATCCAGAATGAAAGCCTTTGCCGAGTACAATGAATATGAGATAGTCGGTGAGTATGAGGATGCCGGTAAGTCTGGTAAATCCATTGAGGGCAGAGCCGAGTTTAACCGCATGATGGAGGATATAAAATCCGGGAAAGATGGTGTCTCTTTCGTGCTGGTATTCAAGCTGTCCCGCTTCGGCAGAAATGCGGCAGACGTATTGTCCACTTTGCAGGTCATGCAGGATTTCGGCGTCAATCTGATTTGTGTGGAGGATGGGATTGATTCTTCCAAGGATGCCGGAAAGCTGATGATCTCTGTTCTGTCAGCTGTTGCGGAGATCGAGAGAGAAAACATCCGTGTTCAGACAATGGAGGGCAGAATCCAGAAGGCCCGTGAGGGCAAATGGAACGGCGGATTTGCGCCCTACGGCTACAAGCTGGAAAATGGCCAGCTTTTCATCAACGAGGAAGAAGCGGATGCAATCCGTGTGATCTTCGATCAGTATGTGCATACCGACATGGGTGCAAATGGTCTTGCCAAATATCTTGACCAGCATGGTATTCACAAAATCCAGCGGCAGAACGGCAAAAATCCGCTGTTCGATGCGTCTCTGATCCGAAGAATACTGAAAAATCCTGTCTATTGCGGCAAAATCGCCTATGGCAGACGCAGAACGGAGAAGGTGCATGGAACCAGGAACGATTACCGGCTTGTGGAGCAGGATGATTATCTGCTGGTGGATGGCCAGCATGAGGGGATCGTGTCGGAAGAACTCTGGCACGAAGCACAGGTGAAACTGCTGGCACAGGCTCAAAAGTATGAACATGTGAACCGCGGCAAGGACACCAAGGTGCATCTTCTGTCGGGTATCGTCAAATGCCCAATCTGCGGAGCCGGGATGTATGGTAACAAGAGCATCAAGCATAAGCAGGATGGAACAAAGTACAAGGATTTCTTCTATTATGGCTGCAAGCACCGCACTATGATTCGTGGGCACAAGTGCGATTATCGAAAGCAGATTCACGAGGAACTGTTGGACAGTGCAGTAGCAGAGGTTATCGTAAAGCTGGTCAGCAATCCGAAGTTCGCCGCCATGATGCAGGAAAAAATCAACATGAAGGTGGACACTGTCGCCATTGAGCAGGAGATTGCCAATTACGAAAAGCTGCTCCGGCAGTATTATGCTGTGAAATCAAAGCTGATGGAAGAAATTGATTCCCTTGACCCAGACGATAAACACTATTACAAACGCAAGGCTGACCTTGATGATCGGCTTTACAAGATGTATGATAAGATCGAAGATACGGAAAATCTGCTGATCACTGCCAGAGCAAAGAAAATGGCAATCGAAGCGGAAAAGCTCACCGGAGATAATATTTACAAGGTGCTGATTTACTTTGATAAGCTATACGCCGTCATGAGTGAGCAGGAAAAGCGGCAGATTATGGAAGCGCTGATTTCCGAAATCCAGATATACGAGGAACGTCAACCCAACGGACAGTGGCTCAAGTCCATCAAATTTAAGCTCCCGATCATTGAAGAAGATATGAGCTTGAGTTTGGACAATGATTCACAAGTCGAGACGGTAGTATTGATGTCAAAGGTCGGAGTGGAATGCGCTTGAAAGCCCTTGATTTCAGGCACTTTTCGACTTTAGGTAGCTTCGAGCAGGTGGAGACGGTAATAGTTCTGCGGTAACTTATCTATGGTGGCTTGGCTCAAAAAGTGTGAGAGTTGAGTTGCCGGATTAGATGTCACATAGTTGAAGCTGTGGATTAGATGTCAGGGGTGTTGAGTGTTCGAGATAGATGTCCGAGGAGGTTTTGTATTTGTTTAATACTTATGATATACGATCTTCTGCAAATGCCTGTAAAACATTAGTAGGACTAAGCGGAGTCGACATTTCAACTTGGGAAAAATTTGTAGGGCATGAAAGTGAATACAGATATACAGATGATTTAGTGGAAGAGGTAATAAAAAGATTCGGACATCTTCCGAGAACATATCTTGATTTTAATTTTGTGTATTTTCACGTAACCACGAGTGCAAACGAGTGTGAAGCTATAAAGAAATATGGGATCTTAGATTTAAAGCAAGCATATCTTTGTGTCGAATCAGAACTGAGAGTTTTTTTAGATCGGCACGGGATAATAATAAATATAGAGGACGCATTATTGACATATAAAGGGAAAGCCTTTGATATTTCTTATAATGCTGGCAATTGTCCCAGAACAGGTACACAGGAATATTTATGTTGGTCGATTGGAAGAAAGTTCTATTATGATTTTACAACTTGCGGATTTTTATCGGTATGGGAAAGAAGTCCTTATGGGGGTCAGGTTCATTGCCGCCCGGAAATACTATGGGATATTGACAACCTATTAAGATTAAAATTATCTGAGGAATGGGAGCAGTCGCATTTCCCATATGAAATAGTAGCTCAAGTAAATGGTTTCGATATTGTTTTTGACGGGGACGATGATCAGAGCGATAAGGACAAAGTATTGATGTATTTAACGATGGCTTACGATACCGCCTTTGGAGAGCCATTTGAGCATATTCTTCTGATGAAAAACGGTATTCAGATTTCTCCAGATCGAATAATTGAAATAAAACCTTTAACATGTTGGAGGTAAAGCAAACAAGCATCTCAGATAGTAAGTCTGTGATGCTTGCTCTTTTTATGCCTCTATATCAATTGTGATCCCGGACTTGAATTCCACAGTGAAGTGGTCGGCAAAGACGGTGATCTTCTCGATGAGCTTTTTTACCAGAGCTTCGTCGAACTCTGTGATGTCTGTTTTCTGCTTGAAGATAAAGTCCTGCAGTTCCTTGATCCGGTTCATGGCTTCTTCCCGGTGGTGGCTGTCGACCTCGGACTGTTCCTTCTGTTCCCTGAGTCTGAGGATTTCGTCAGCGATGGCATCGTAATCCTGTTTGTTGTTTGCCTTCTTGATGAGCTCTTTTTGCAGTTCTTCCAGCCGAGCTTGAATGCCATCCGGCGATAGGGTATCGGCGCTGACTACGGCCTTGGCGATATTGGCCTGCAACTGTTTTAGGAAGGTGCCGCGCTCTGTCAGAATCTGATTGATGGCTGTGACCGTGACTTCCTGCAGCAGGAGCTCGTTAACCGTCCGGTTGGTGCAGTTTGTGTCTGCGGAGCCCGGCTCCAATCGGCTGATGCAGCGCCAGACGATGGACTTGCAGCCGTGGTTATTCCAGTGAACGCGCCGGTAAAGCTCACCGCAGTCTCCGCAGAAAACCATCTGTGCAAAACAGTGATTGCAGGAGAAGCTGCGTTTCTTGCCTGTCGGGCTGACATGGACTACTGCGGTCAGGAATATAGTCACCGAGGGTGCCGTTGCCATCAGGGAGTGACTGATCCAGAGAAGTAATGTCACCTGCTGCATGGTATTCACAGCCGATACAGTCACCGTCGCACTTCCAGATGAAGCGGTAAGGACACATGCACCTGCCGTGATCCTGCTCTTTGTGACGAATACGGTCGGCTTCCTTATAGAAGGAGTCGTGCTGTTCCTTGGTGACAGGTACCTTCTCGCCGGTGCTGCGAACGTAGATAAAATAGGTCTTCTGATTGTCATTGTTTTGCATAATGAAAGCCCTCCTTCGGCTTTTGCCGAAATGGAGAGCTTCAGACATGCAAAACCAGACCACAGGCGTGAGGGCATACCGAAGGATTACTCCATTTCGGCTGCACCTCACTTCCGGTGATCGGTACAGTATTTGATTGTCATCGGTAGTCACGTGGAACCGGAAACACCCTGCGCAGATGGTTCCCACGTGCTAAAGCAAGTATGCCATTTTTAGGGATCGGAACCTCAGACACAGGCATGTCCGTTTTTGCGGTGCTGATAGGCAGAAACGAGAAGGCCAAGATGAGCTTTATATTGAAAAACGGGCAAAAAAAGACCGGACATAGTTTGGTGCCCCCTGACAGGGGTAACTTTGCAGGTGTCTGAACCCCCGGCAGATATTGCTTCGGCAGTATCTGCCGGGGACTTCTTTTTGTCTCACGCACCCTTGGCGGTGGACTGACC
>NZ_JBQHTM010000007.1:0-103787 GCF_052065695.1 Intestinimonas sp. HCP28S3_D6 | reverse complement strand
TTCGCCCTTTTCTGACGTGCGCAAAAAGAAGGGCCTGCGGATTTTCCGCAGGCTCTTCCACGCTGATGCGCAAAATTGGTTTTTTGTTGTCCTTTTGCGGGGGCTCCTTTGGCTCCACGCCTTTTTGTTCCTACATGGAATGGCTGGGATCAGCCGCACTTGGAGTAGCCGCAGTTCCGGCAGGTGACGCAGCCGCCCTCATGCTCCAGAGGGCTGCCGCACTCGGGGCAGAACTTGGCCAGCTTGGCCTCGGCGGGGGTCATCTCCGGGCTGACGGGACCGCGGGCGCCCTGGGGGCCGCCGGGCAGGGGAGTCGCCGGGGCGACGTGGGCGGGAGCCGGGCAGGGGGGCAGGGGAGCGTTGGTCTGGGCCGTCTTCATGACCTTTTCGATGGCCTTGGCGATGGCATCGGGGCAGGAGGTCACGGGCACACCGGGCTGGCGCAGACAGGAGGGGCAGCGGATGCCCTTGAGCTGGGTGATGATCTCGTCGCTGTCCACCCCGGCGCGCAGGGCGATGGACACCAGGCGGGCGGTGGCCTCCGACTGGGAGGGACAGCCGCCGGCACGGCCGGTGTTGGTAAAGACCTCACAGATGCCCTGCTCATCGTAGTTGACGGTGATGAAGAGCTTGCCGCAGCCGATCTTCACCTTCTCGGTGTAGCCCATGGTGACGTCGGGGCGGGGCCGGGGCAGGATGGAGCCGTTGCGCAGCAGGCAGGCGGTGGAGTCGCAGTTGGATTCCAGCAGCTTCTCCACATGGTCGGGCAGCGTCTTGTCCTCGGCCTTGCCGTCGTTGACCTTGCCGATGTTGAGCACCTGCTCGTCCCGGCTGCCGTCCCGGTAGATGGTGGTGCCCTTGCACCCCAGCTCGTAGGCCAGACGGTAGACCTCGGCCACCTCCTCCCGGGTGGCGGCGTTGGGGAAGTTCACCGTCTTGCTCACGGCGTTGTCGGTGTACTGCTGGAAAGCGGCCTGCATCTTCACGTGCCAGATGGGGGAGACGTCGTGGGCGCACACAAAGACCTTCTTCATGTCCTCGGGGATGCCGTCCACGTGGGCCAGGGTGCCCTGCTCCACGATGGACTGCATCAGCGCCTCGGAGTAGAGGCCCCGGTCCAGCAGGGCCTGCTTCAGGATGCCGTTGGTCTCGATGAGGTGGGTGCTGTCCATGACGTTGCGGATATAGGCGTAGGCAAAGACCGGCTCCACGCCGCTGGACACCCCGGCGATGATGGACAGGGTGCCGGTGGGGGCGATGGTGGTGACGGTGGCGTTGCGGAGGGGCTTGCCGTCCTTGTAGATGCTCTCAGCGAAGAGGGGGAAGGCGCCCCGGACCGTGGCCAGCTCTTCGCTGGCCTGGTGGCCGATGGTCTGCACCATCTCCATGACCTCACGGGCCATGGCCACGCCGGCGTCGGAGTTGTAGGGGATGCCCATGTAGAGGAGCATGTCGGCAAAGCCCATGACGCCCAGGCCGATTTTCCGGGTCAGCTTGGTGACCTTGTCGATCTCGGGCAGGGGGTACTGGTTGACCTCGATGACGTTGTCCAGGAAGTGGACGGCGGTGCGGATGGTCTTTTCCAGCTTCTCCCGGTCCAGGACATAGCCGTTGGCGGTCTTCTTCAGGTGGTTGACCAGGTTGATGGAGCCCAGGTTGCAGGCCTCGTAGGGCAGCAGGGGCTGCTCGCCGCAGGGGTTGGTGGACTCGATCTCCCCCTGGCTGGGGCAGGGGTTGTCCCGGTTGAGCCGGTCCAGGAAGATGATGCCGGGCTCGCCGGTGCGCCAGGCCGAGTCCACGATGGCCTCAAAGACGGCGCGGGCGTTGAGCCGGCCGGTGATCTTCTTGGAGGCGGGGTCCACCAGGTCGTACTCCCCGCCGGACTCCACCGCCGCCATGAAGGCCTCGGTGAGACCCACGGAGATGTTGAAGTTGGTGATCTCCTTGGTGTCGTTCTTGCAAGTGATGAAGTCCATGATGTCGGGGTGGTCCACCCGGAGGATGCCCATGTTGGCGCCCCGGCGGGTGCCGCCCTGCTTCACCGCCTCAGTGGCGGCGTTGAACACCTTCATGAAGGAGATGGGACCACTGGCTACGCCGCCGGTGGAGTTCACCGTGGAGCCCTTGGCCCGCAGCCGGGAGAAGGAGAAGCCGGTGCCGCCGCCGCTCTTGTGGATGAGGGCGGCGTTCTTGATGGCGTCAAAGATGTCCTCCATGGAGTCGGCCACCGGCAGCACGAAGCAGGCCGACAGTTGGCCCAGAGGCCGGCCGGCGTTCATCAGGGTGGGGGAGTTGGGCAGGAAGTCCAGGCTGGTCATCAGCTGGAAAAAGTCGGAGGCGGTGGCCGCGGTGTCCGCCTGGGGGTCAAAGTGGGTGTCGGCGGCGGCAATGGCATCGGCCACCCGGTGGAAAAGCTCCTCCACGGTCTCGGTGGGCTGCCCCTGCTCGTCCCGGATCAAATAACGGCGCTCCAGCACTGCCCGGGCGTTCTCACTGATCGGCATAATTGTCGTCTCCTCTTTCGTTTTTCATTTTGCTCTATCTGTAGGGGAGGATAGGGCCCTCCCGCTAAACGCGCACTACATATTGTATCAGAGAAAATGATGAAGTCAATATATCGTTTTAGACGAAAAAAACGGAGGGGATCTCCCCTCCGTTGCCGGAACCCTTAGAGCCAGACGGAAAATGCTCGTCAAAGGTGATTTTTACCCCTCTCCGCCGGGCAGGCTGGCCAGGGGGAGCACCAGAGTCATGCGGGTGCCCACCCCCCTGCGGGAGAGGACCTCCAGCCAGCCGCCATGGCGCTCGGCGATGTATTGGGCGATGGACAGGCCCAGGCCGGTGCCGCCGGTCTTCCGGTCCCGGGACTGGTCGGCCCGGTAGAAGCGCTCAAAAATATGGGGCAGGCTCCCGGCGTCGATGCCGTCCCCCTCGTCCTGGACGGACAGCCGGGCGGTGCCCTCCGCCGTCTCCAGGGAGAGTGTGATCTCCCCGCCGGCGGGGGTGTATTTGATGCTGTTGTCCACCAGCACCCGGAGACACTGCTTGATGAGGCCCAGGTCGGCGTGGACCGGCACCGGCGCCGTCCCCCAACGGGCGGCGAAGGGGTGGGTCTGGTCGATCATCCCCGTCTCCTTATACACCTGGGCGGCCACCTCGGTGAGGTCGAAGTCGGACATCTCCACCTGCATGGTGTCGTTGTCCCCACGGGCCAGGAAGAGAAGCTGCTCCACCAGCTCCTTCATGGACTCCGCCTCCCCACGGATGGCGTCGATGGCCTCCTGGCGGGTGGCGGGGTCGTCCTTCCCCCAGCGGTCCAGCAGGCTGGCGTAGCCCTGGATGACGGCGATGGGGGTGCGCAGCTCGTGGGAGGCGTCGGAGACGAAGCGCATCTGGGCCCGGTAGGCCGCCCCCAGCCGGTCCAGCATGGCGTTGATGGCCTCGGCCAGGTCACGGAGCTCCTTCTGGGTCCCCGATACCGGGATGCGCTTGTCCAGATGGGTGGCGTTGATCTCGTCCAGCCGCCCCGCCAGGGCGGAGAGCTCGGCGGCCGACATGTTGGGGGGCGCGCTGCCCAGCCGGGCCGCCGCCGCCGCCAGCTCCTGGATGGGCCGGAGGGTCTTTTTGATGGTACCGGCGTTTTTCAGCAGGTTGAGGAGCAGGCTGAAGAGCTGGCACACCAGCAGGATGCGCCCGGCAAAGGCCAGAATGGTCACCGGCTGCTCCAGGTCCAGGGTGATGGCGTAGGGCTGACCATCGTTGGGCAGGGAGAGGGTGTAGGCGGCACCCCGGCCGGGATGGGTCCCCCAGGGGCCAAAAAACAGGGGCTCCTCCCCCAGGGAGAGGACCCGCAGGGCCTGTTCCTCCTCCGGGAGGGTTTGATCACCTAGCGTCATAGGCAGCAGAAGGCCGCCCAGTTGCAGGCCGGACTCCGACGGCGCCTCCTCCAGCGCCGAGACGGTGTAGTCCCCCGCCGACATCCACACCGTGGCCTCGGCGGAGGGCACGCCCCGCTCGGCCACCAGTTGGGCGATCTCGCCGCACTGTCGGTCCGCCCACAGGAGGATGCCCCCCCAGGAGAGGGCCAGCAGCAGCAGGTCAGTGGTGAAATAGATGCTCAGCAGCCGCAGAAAGAGCCGCAGATTGAGCCGCAGGACGATGGAGGAGCGGATGCCACCCCGGTCCTGTTTCGGTTTGGAGGCCATGTCCGCCCCTCCTTTCCATACAAGTGGATGCCTCGTCAGCCCTCCTCCCGGATGACATAGCCCACGCCACGGACGGTGTGGATGAGCTTGACGCCGAAGCGCTCGTCCAGCTTGGACCGGAGGAAGCGGATATAGACGTCCACGGCGTTGGTCTCCCCGGCGAAGTCGAAGCCCCACACGTTGTCCAGCAGAGATTCCCGGGAGATGACCTTCTCCTTGTTCTCCAGCAGGTAGCGCAGCAGGTCGAACTCCCGACGGGTGAGCTCCACCGGGGTGCCCGAGACGGTGACCTCATGGCGCTCCACGTCCATGGAAAGGGGGCCGCAGGTGAGCCTGGGGGCCTCCGCCGGGGCGGCGGGATGCTTGCGCAGGGCGGCCCGGATGCGGGCCAATAACTCCTCGATGGCGAAGGGCTTGGTCACATAGTCGTCCGCCCCGGCGTCCAGGCCGGACACCTTGTCCACCACTGCGTCCCGGGCGGTGAGCAGAATCACCGGCGTCTGCCGCTCCTTCCGCAGCCGGCGGAGCACCTCCATCCCCGAGAGGGCAGGGAGCATGATGTCCAGCAAAATGAGGTCAAATTCCCCCGTGAGGGCACGCTCCAGCCCCGTCCGGCCGTCGAAGGCCTTCTCCACCTCGTAGCCCTCGTACCGCAGCTCCAGCTCCACCATCCGGGCCAGCTTCTCCTCATCTTCCACCAGCAAGATCCGTTCCGCCATGGACGGGTCCCTCCTTTTTTCTTATGAACGGCGCAGCCGCGCCAGAAAACGATCAATGGCCTCCCGCAGGGAGGACAAAAGGCTCCGCACGGTCTCCCCCTCCACCAGGGGGCCGGAGAGCCGGTACCGGAAGCCCAGCAGCAGCCCCGCCCCCAGCACCACCGCCATCTCCAGGAAGAAAAAGAGCAGGAGGACCACCAGAATGAGCAGAGGGACCGAGGCCGCCTGCTGTCCCTTCCGCCACACCTCCAGCCGGGTGGCCAGACAGTTGTGGAAGAGGTCTTTCAGGCCCTCTTTCAGATCGGACCAGGGGACGATCAGCACGCCGCTGTGCCGGGTGCTGTCCGAGCCCTCCGATGGACCGGGTCCGGGGGGCGGCGGCGTGCCGCCGGAGGAGGGGCGGGTGGAGTAGAAGCCGCCCCCCGGCGGCGTGGATGTCAGACCTTGCCGCTCCAGCTCCAGCATGGCCGCCAAGGCATCCCCGTTGTTCCGCTCCAGGGCCGAGAGAGCGGCGATCACGTCCACACCGGCGGCCTCGCTGATCCGCCGGGCCTGCTCCACCGTCACCGACATGCTTCTCCCCCTCTCCCCGTGTACTGACCCGATTATAACCCGCTCCGCCTAAAGACGGCTTTGGGTTTTCTTTAGATCTCATTAAAAAATACCGTACCCGGACGGTTTTATGAGTACCATGATGATAGCATATCCGGCCTGCCGGGACAAGGGTGGGGGTTTACCCTGGACCTAGTGCTGTGATATAATGAAAACAATCCTATTTGAAGGAAGGAGGGATGGTCCATGTGGAAACGGTTCCTGGCCGGGCTGTGCGCTGCCGCGCTGCTGGCGGTCCTCATCCAGGGCTATGCCGCCGGGGAGGAGTGGGACGCCAATATCATCTTCCTGGCCCTCAACGACTCTCCTGTCCCCCTCAGCGACAATACCATGCCCATCAACGTGGGCGGCACCATCTACCTCCCCTACTTCATGCTGGACGCCAACCAGAACGGCGGTATCCGCCTGGGCATCGTCAACGGAGGGCAGGACAAGGTGAAAAACACCCTTACCCTCTACAACACCGAGCCCAAAAACCTGACCTTCGACCTGCGGACCGGTCTCTCCTACGACTACTTCCCAGACGGCGAACGGCAGACCCCTACCGCCATCATCCGCAACGGCCAGATCTATGTTTCAGCCAGCTCCACCTGCTCCTACTTCGGGGTGCGCTACATTTACAGCAACATCCAGTTCGGGGACAAGAGCTACCCCTATATCCGCATCCGCACCGACAATGTGTCCCTGGACGACACCTCCTTTAAGAGCTCAGCCAACACCACCTATCTCATCCAGCTCCAGAACTATTACCGGTCGGTGACTGGACAAAGCGGGGACAGCACCACCGCCCCTGTGGCCTCTCCAGCGCCCTCCGTGCCCTCTCAGACGACGGAGAGTGGACAGGACCGCCGGGGGGTCCGAGTTTACCTGGCGGTGCGCAGCGACACGGGAGAGTCCGGCGGAGAGATGCTGGACCAGCTACGCAGCTACGGCTGGGGCTGCCTGCTGCTGGTGCCCGCCGACCAGGTGGCCCGACGGGACGACCTCATCCGCCGGGCGGTGGGAGAGGGACATATGATCGGGCTTATCACCGACGCGGCAGACCTAGAGCAGGCCCAGCGGGAGCTGGAGGAGGCCAATGTGGTTCTTTCACACGTGGCCCTCACCAATACCCGGATCGTTCTGGCTGAGGACCCGGCGGTCGCCCAGAGCCTGGAGGAGGCCGGTTGGCTGTGTTGGGATGACGACATTGACGGTGTGCCTGGCGAACGGAGCAGCAGCACCGTCTACTACCAGATCAGTCGCCGCCTGGAGGACCGGGAGAGTCAGGCTGGGATCACTCTGGATGACAGCACCACCTCTGCCTCTGTGCTCAGCCGGCTTCTGGCCACCCTGCGGGAAGGCAGCTACAACGTGCGCCTGGCGGTAGAGTCGGAATTTTAAAGGATGGGGGATGTGCTCTATGGGAAAAAGCTGCTATTTTGATAACGCCGCTACCTCCTTCCCAAAGGCACCCGGTGTGGCGGAGGCTATGGCGGACTATCTCACCCAGGTGGGCTGCAACGTGGGCCGGGGGGACTACCAGTCGGCCTACACCGCCGCCGAGCGGGTGCTGGAGGTCCGGGAAAAGCTGTGCCGACGCTTTGGTGCACCCGATCCCAGAAACGTCATCTTCACCCCGGGGTGCACCTACGGCCTCAACATGGTCCTCAAGGGGGTGCTGAAGCCCGGGGATAAGGTGGCCGCCTCCCCCATGGAGCACAACGCCGTGCTCCGGCCCCTCACCCAGCTGGAGCGGCAGGGGGTGGAGATCGTGTGGCTGCCCTGCACCGACACGGGGGAACTCCTCCTGGACCAGGCGGCGGAGCGTCTCACCCCTGATGTGCGGCTGTGTGTCCTCACCCACGCCTCCAACGTGTGTGGAACCCGTATGCCCATTGAGGCGGTGGGAAAGCTGTGTCGGGAGCGGGGTATCCTTTTCTGCGTGGACGCTGCCCAGAGCGCCGGTTCTGTACCCCTGGACATGGGGGCCATGGGGATTGACGCTGTGGCTATGCCGGCCCATAAGGGCCTGCTGGGTCCCCAGGGACTGGGCATACTCCTCCTTACAGACGCCCTAGCCGAAGCCATGGAGCCCTTGGTCTCCGGCGGCACAGGCAGCCGCTCCGACCTGCTGGAGATGCCGCCCTTTCTGCCCGACCGGCTGGAGCCGGGCACCCTGAACCTACCCGGTATCTACGGTCTGGGCGCTGCCCTGGACTGGTGGGAGAGTCAGGACCAGGCCGCCCTCCGGCATCGGGAGGAGCGCCTCACCGGCCACCTCATCGCCCGGCTGGCCGAGTATGAGGAGGACGGCCTCCGGGTGCTGGGCACCAAGGACGAAAATAAGCAGGTGGGCGTGGTATCGGTGGACTTCTTGGGAAAGGATAACGCTGCGTGCGCCTACCGCCTAGAGTGTGACTTCGGCATTCAGACCCGCTGCGGTCTCCACTGTGCCCCCCTGGCTCACAAGACCCTGGGTACCTATCCACAGGGCACTGTCCGCTTCTCTGTGGGACCCTTTACTCGATTTGAGGACATCGACTATGTCCAGGGTGCCGTGGCGGAGATCCTGTGCGGATAAATTAACCGAATATATACAGAACGGACTGCCCACGCCATTGGTGTGGGCAGTCCGTTCTGCTTTGAAGAGACAGGAAATTACAAAGCCCACGGCATAAGGCCGTGGGCTTTGTTAGCGGATCTTCGATTAGTACATGCCGCCCATGTCGGGAGCGGCGGGAGCAGCGGGAGCGGGGGGCTCGGGCTTATCGGTGACCAGGCTCTCGGTGGTCAGCAGCACGCCGGCCACGGAAGCGGCATTCTCCAGGGCGGAACGGGTCACCTTGGTGGGGTCCACGATGCCGGAGGAGATCATGTCGCAGTAGGTCTCGTTCAGGGCGTTGAAGCCATAGCCCACCTTGCGGGAGTTCTTCACCTTCTCCAGCACCACGGAGCCGTCGATGCCGGCGTTGGCGGAGATCTGACGCATAGGCTCAGTGAGGGCACGGGCCACGATCTGGACGCCGGTCTTCTCGTCACCCTCGGTGGTCTTGAGCAGCTTCTCCACGGCGGGAACAGCGTTCACATACGCGGTGCCGCCGCCGGCCACGATGCCTTCCTCAACGGCGGCGCGGGTGGCGTTCAGGGCGTCCTCGATGCGGAGCTTCTTCTCCTTCATCTCAGACTCGGTAGCGGCGCCCACGCGGATAATGGCCACACCGCCGGCCAGCTTGGCCAGACGCTCCTGGAGCTTCTCGCGGTCATAGTCGGAGGTGGTGACCTCGATCTGGCTGCGGATCTGAGCCACACGGTCCTTGATGGCCTGGGCGTCGCCGGAGCCGTCCACGATGATGGTGGTGTCCTTGTTGACCTTCACCTGGCGGGCGTGGCCCAGCATGTCGGCGGTGGCCTCCTTGAGCTCATAGCCCAGCTCGGAGGAGATCACGGTGCCGCCGGTCAGGATGGCCATATCCTGGAGCATCTCCTTGCGGCGGTCGCCGAAGCCGGGGGCCTTCACGCAGCAGACGTTCAGGGTGCCGCGCAGCTTGTTGACGATCAGGGTGCTCAGAGCATCACCCTCCACGTCCTCAGCCACGATGAGCAGCTTCTTGCCGGACTGGACCACCTGCTCCAGAATGGGCAGCAGCTCCTGGATGTTGGAGATCTTCTTATCGGTGATGAGGATGGCAGCGTCGTCCAGGACGGCCTCCATCTTCTCGGTGTCGGTGACCATATAGGGGGCGATGTAGCCGCGGTCGAACTGCATGCCCTCCACGACCTCGCTATAGGTCTCGGCGGTCTTGGACTCCTCAACGGTGATGACGCCGTCGTGGCTGACCTTCTCCATGGCCTCGGCGATCAGCTTGCCGATGGTCTCGTCGCCAGAGGAGACGGCGCCCACGCGGGCGATGTCCTCGGTGCCGTTGACGGGCTTGGAGTTCTCCTTGATGGCCTCGATGGCGGCGGCGGTGGCCTTGGCAATGCCGCGCTTCATGATCATGGGGTTGGCGCCGGCGGCCAGGTTCTTCAGACCCTCGCGGATGATGGCCTGGGCCAGCAGGGTGGCGGTGGTGGTGCCGTCGCCGGCCACATCGTTGGTCTTGGTGGAGACCTCCTTGACGATCTGGGCGCCCATGTTCTCAAAGGGATCGGGCAGCTCAATCTCCTTGGCGATGGTCACACCGTCGTTGGTGATGAGGGGAGTGCCGAATTTCTTGTCCAGCACCACGTTGCGGCCCTTGGGGCCCAGGGTGATCTTAACGGTATCGGCGAGCTGGTTGACACCGCGCTCCAGGGCGCGGCGGGCGTCCTCGCCGTAAATGATCTGCTTGGCCATGAAAAATTACCTCCTATACGATGACGGGCCGGCGGCAGTCCCGCCGGGCCCTAAAAACTGAAAATACAGACCGGATCTTACTCCACAATGGCCAGGATGTCGCCCTGACGGACGATGGTGTACTCCTCGCCGTCCAGCTTCACCTCAGTGCCGGCGTACTTGCTGGTGATAACCTTGTCGCCCTTCTTCACGGTCATGACGACTTCCTTGCCGTCCACCATACCGCCGGGGCCCACCTCGATGACTTCGGCCATCTCGGGCTTCTCCTTGGCGGCGCCGGTGAGGATGATGCCGCTCTTGGTGGTCTCCTCGGCCTCCACCATCTTGATGATCACTCTGTCTGCAAGGGGCTTGAGCTTCATTTGAGGTTCCTCCTTATATAGTTATGGTTTTTGTCCATTTACGATTTAAGTGTTAGCACTCCAAAATCATGAGTGCTAACTTCGAGTATGATGATACCTCTCCTTGCCAAAAAAATCAACCCCCAATTTTGAAAATTGGGGGCTGTTTTTCAGAAAATTCACCTTTTGTTCACAAAGGGACAGGCGGAGTGCCAGACTCAGCCGCCGGGGGTGTGGTAGTCCAGGCCGGCGGGGTAGAAAAACCACACCTTTTTGGGGGAAAGGGAGACGGTAAATTCCTTGGAACGCATGACCTCACCGTCCACCACCGCCGTCAGCTCCTGAGGGGAGGAGAAGGCGAAGGAGGTGCCGTGAAAGTGGGAGAGGACCTCCGGATGCTCCCGATAGCGGCCCGTGGAATAGGCGCCCAGGAGGCGGAAGAAGGTGAAGCGGCTGACCTTGGGCACCACCAGCATGTCCAGGATGCCGTCGTCGGGCTGGGCATCCCCCACCGGCATGAAGCCGCCGCCGTAGTGGCGGCCGTTGCAGATGCAGATGATGGTGCTCTCCCCATTCAGGACGGTGTCTCCGGCCCGGATGACGGTGGGCCGGGAGAGGCCCTTGAAGAGGACGTTCACCACCAGGGAGAGGCTATAGGCCGCCATGCCGCCCAGAAAGGGGAGGGATTTGTACTTGTGGACGTCGGCAGCGATGCGGGCGTCCACCCCGGCGCAGCACACGTCGATGCCCAGCCGCCCGTTGCAGTCCATCAGGTCGAAGGCGGCCTGGGGACCGGCGGCCAGAGCCGCCAGGTCGGAGAAGGCCGTCCGGTAGGTGGGGCCAAAGAGCTTGATGAAGTCGTTGCCGGTGCCCTTGGGCACGTTGGTGACGGCGGCGTTGTCAAAGCCCGCGGCGGCGTTCACTACCTCGTTGAGGGTGCCGTCCCCGCCGCAGGCGTAGAGCCGGACCGGCTCCCCCGACTCCGCCGCCGCCCGGGCCCGGGTCTCGCAGTCTCCGGGGGCGGTGCCCAGAAAGAGCTCGTGGTCCAGCCCCAGACCGGTGAACGTGTCCGTGATCTGGCGGCACAGGGCGTCGGTGCTGCCCCGCTTGCCCGCCGCGGGGTTGATGAGAAAGAGGTGCTTCAAGGGAAGGGCCTCCTTTTGGTGGGGATAAGTCACTGGCAGGGCGGCGTACGGCCCACGAGGTCATCCAAAGCAATGCCGTAAAGATCTGCCAGCTTTACCGCAATGGAGAGCGGCATGTCCCGCTCTCCGGACTCATACCGCCGATAGCCGCTGTATGAAATGCCAAGATGTGCAGCCATCTGCTCCTGGGTCACCCGATGAGACTTGCGAAGCTGTTTCAGCCGTTGAAAAAATTCGTCTGTCAATTCTGACACTTCCTATTGACGTTCCATATGGAACGATTTATAATTAAAATGCTCCATATGGAATGAAAATGGGGGGATAAACATGGAAGGACCGGTTCAGGCCCTATATGTCTATGCGTTGGAAAAGGTGCTGGAGCATTGGTCGCCGGATCAGCGGTCACGCTATTGGGAAATTGCAGAACAGTATGAAAAGGATAAAAAGCAGCTGCTGTGCCATCTGAAAAAAGAGGAGCAAACACATCTGGAACAATTGACAGAAAACATGAAAGAATACATGCAAAGAGAGGGAGAGGCGCTTTTCAGGGAGGGGCTCTCCATGGGGCTTTCGCTGGGGCGGTTACTGCGGTAGGTTTACCACAGGGTGATGCGCTGCTCGGCCCGGGCCATGCGGGTGACGATGGCGGCGGCCTCGGCCCGGGTGAGACTGTCCTTGGGGCGGAAAGTGAGGTCCCCGTCGCTGCCGGTGAGGATGCCCTTGGCGTAGAGACCGAAAATGGCCTCCGCGGCGTAATCCCCGGTCTTTACATCGGGGACGGCGGCCTTCACCCGGCTCAGGCTGTTGATCTCCGGGATGCTCCGGCCCAGACTGGTGCGGGAAAAGATGTAGGCCATCTCGGCCCGGATCACCGGCCGGGCGAAGTCGGTGAACTCCCCGGCGGAGATGATGCCGCTGGCCTCACAATAGGTCACCGAGGACTTGTACCAGGGGGTACCCGTCACCGGCTGGAGGTGGAAGGTGTCCCCGTTGGCCTGGCTTTCCATGAAGGCGGCCAGCTTCAGAGCCTCGGCCACCGTCAGGGTCTGATCCGGGGCGAAGCACCCGTCCCCTGTGCCCTGCATCAGATTCAGGTTGTAGGCCAGGTCGGCCCACACCGAGAACCAGTCCCGGGAGGAGACGTCGGTGTAGGAGGGGAGACGCCCCTTGATGAGGGGGAACTGGGCGGAGGGCACCTGCCGGCGCACCATCTGGTCCTTCAGGGTGGAGAGGGGGACCACCGTGTCGGCGCCCCCTGCCGTGAGCACCAGGGCGTCCAGGCCGTCCACCTTGTCGGTGCGGACGGCGTCGTAGACAAAGGGGAAGAACTCCTGGGTGGTGCCGCCCTGCTCATCGGGGAAGGGGAGCATGCTCACCACCCCCCACTGGTTGCCCTTCTGGGCCAGGTACAGACCATAACCCAGATTCTCCAGGGTGTCGTACTCCGGCTGGAGCAGGTAGGTGCCGTCCTGCCGGATGAGGCCCATCTTGTTGTCGATACGCACCAGAGCCGTGCCCAAAGTGAAGTCCAGCACCGACTGGTACCGGATGGGGATGACCACCTTGCCGGAGGCGTCAGCAAAGCCCCACAGGCCGTTTTCGCTGGCCTTGGCCAAGCCCTCCTGGTAGCCATGGATGGTGGGGACGGCCAGGGCGCAGGACAGGGTCATGGCCAGGGCCAGGACCAAGGCCGCCAGGGTCCGGAGCTTACCGCTTCTTCTCATGGTGAGCACCTCGCTTTCCGTAGAGGAAGAGATCGCATTTGAGCATGCCGTTGTAGAGCTTGCGCTTCCGATCGGCGTTCCGGCCAAAGGTGCGCTCGAACTCGGTGTGAGAGGAGAGGAGGGAGAGGGTCCAGCCGTCAGGCAGGGCCCGGAAGGCCTTGCCGAAGCCACGGTACAGGTCCTCGGCCTCCTTCTTCTCCATGATCCGCTCCCCGTAGGGGGGATTGGTGACAATCTTGCCGTAGGGCTCCTCCCGGTGGAAGGAGAGGGCGTCGGCCACCTCAAAGCGGACCAGGTCCTCCACCCCCGCTTTCTCGGCGTTGGAGCGGGCGATGGCCACCGCCTTGGGGTCGATGTCGCCCCCCCAGATGTCGTAGTCCCCGTCGAACTCCTTGTCCATGGCCTCGTCGGCGGCCTCCATCCAGGCGCTGGCGGGGACGAAGCCCCACTTCTGGGCGGAAAAGCTCCGGTCCAGACCGGGGGCCCGGTTCTTGGCGATGAGGGCGGCCTCAATGGCAATGGTGCCCGAGCCGCAGAAGGGGTCACAGAAGGGGTCCCGGCCCCGGTACTTGGAGAGCATCACCATGGCGGCGGCCAGGGTCTCCCGGAGGGGGGCCACCACCCCCACCGCCCGGTAGCCCCGCTTGTGGAGTCCGGCGCCAGTGGTGTCCAGATAGAGGGAGGCGGTGTCCTTCATGATGGCGAACTGGATCTGATAGAGACTGCCGGTCTCGGGGAGTTGCTCCAGGCCGTATTTAGCCCCCAACCGGGCAGCCACTGCCTTCTTCACGATGGACTGGCAGGCGGGGACGGCGTGGAGAGCGGAGTTGAGACAGTGGCCTTTTACCGGGAAGGCGGCGTCCCGGGGGAGAAAGTCCTCCCAGGACAGAGCGCGGACCCCCTCGAAAAGGGCATCAAAGTCCCCGGCGGGGAAGTTCCCCAGCAAAACAAGCACGCGCTCGCCGGTGCGCAGGTTCAGATTGACCCGGGGGATGTCGGCGGGGCGGGCGGCGCAGAGGACCCGGCCGTTCTCGGCCCGCACGTCGGAAAGGCCCAGCCGCCGCAGCTCGTCGGCACACAGTCCCTCCAGACCGAACAGGGTGGGGATGGCCAGCTCCAGATGTTCCATACATTGCTCCTATTCCTCCCCCGTCCGCAGACATGGGGAAATACCGCAGTGAAGTCATTAAAATGTCATTTTACCTCATTATACCGGAGTCCTGTGGAATTGGCAAACCCTTTTCCCAACGGCGGAGAATTTACTAGCTATTCGGTGGGAGATGTGGTATGATGAAGCCAGAACCGGAGGCCCGGGAAAAGGGGCGTCCGTACATAAAGGAGGGATATGGATGAGTATGAGTCTCTTTTGGCTCATTGCCATGGTGCTCTTCGGCGTGCTGGAGGCGGTGACGGTGGGGCTCACCTCCATCTGGTTCGCCCTGGGCGCCCTGGGTGCGCTGGTCGCCGCCGCCGCGTCGGCGCCGGTCATCGTGCAGATTGTGGTGTTCCTGGGGGTCTCCTTCCTGACCCTGCTGCTGGTGCGCCCCCTGGCCCAGCGTTTCGTCAATGACCGCAAGGTGGCCACCAACGCCGACCGGGTCATCGGACGGGAGGCTGTGGTTACGGAGGACATCGACAACATTCAGGGGAAGGGAAGGGTCTCCATCTCCGGTGCCGACTGGACCGCACGGGCTGAGGACGACCGGCCCATCCCCGCGGGCAGCACGGTCCGGGTACTCCGCATCGAAGGCGTCAAGGTTATCGTTGCCCCTGCCGGCGCCGCCGGCGATCCCCAGCAGACCGCGCCCTGAACGGGGACCGCGGCATCTGAGAGAAGGAGGTTTTTTGTATGGAATTTCTGGCCGCTGTAGGGGGATTTATCGTCCCCATCATCCTCATCGTTCTGGTCATCCTCATCCTGGCCGCCAATATCAAGGTGGTCCAGCAGTCCAAGGCCTACGTGGTGGAGCGTCTGGGCGCCTTCCACTCCGTGTGGGGCGTGGGCATCCACTTCAAGGTCCCCTTCATTGAGAAGGTGGCCAAGGTGGTCTCCCTCAAGGAGCAGGTGGTGGACTTTGCTCCCCAGCCCGTTATCACCAAGGATAACGTCACCATGCAGATCGACACCGTGATCTACTTCCAGATCACCGACCCCAAGCTCTATACCTACGGCGTGGAGCACCCCATGAGCGCCATCGAGAACCTGACCGCCACCACGCTGCGCAACATCATCGGCGAGCTGGAGCTGGACCAGACTCTCACCAGCCGGGACATCATCAACACCAAGATGCGCATGCTCCTGGACGAGGCCACCGATCCCTGGGGCATCAAGGTGGGCCGCGTGGAGCTCAAGAACATCATCCCGCCCAGAGAGATCCAGGACGCCATGGAGAAGCAGATGAAGGCCGAGCGCGAGCGGCGTGAGTCCATCCTCCAGGCCGAGGGTCAGAAGCAGTCTCAGATCCTGGTGGCCGAGGGCGAGAAGCAGTCCCTCATCCTCCGGGCCGAGGCCGCCAAGGAGGCCGCCATCAAGAAGGCCGAAGGCGAGGCCGAGGCCATCCTGAAGGTCCAGCAGGCCACCGCCGAGGCCATCAAGCTCCTCAACGAGGCCGCCCCCAACGACCAGGTGGTCAAGCTCAAGGCCCTGGAGGCCTTCCAGGCCGCTGCCGACGGCAAGGCCACCAAGATCATCATCCCCTCCGAGATCCAGGGCCTGGCCGGCCTGTGCGCCTCCGCCAAGGCCCTCCTGGAGAGCGATGTCAAGGACTCCGGCGTAAAGAAGTAAGCAAATATCAAAAAGCGCGGGACCAGTTCAATTGGTCCCCCGCTTTTTCATTCCGACCGGACGTCAGCGGCGTTTAACGCACCTGGCCGCTGCCGTAGATGATGTACTTGGAGCTGGTGAGCTCGGTGAGGCCCATGGGGCCACGGGCGTGCATCTTCTGGGTGGAGATGCCGATCTCCGCCCCCAGACCGAACTCAAAGCCGTCGGTAAAGCGGGTGGAGGCGTTCACGTACACCGCCGCTGCGTCCACCCGGTCCAGGAAGGCCTGGGCGGCGGAGTAGTCCTCGGTGACAATGGCCTCGGAGTGGCCGGTGCCGTGGGTGTTGATGAAGTCCACCGCCTCGTCGAAGCTGTCCACCACCTTTACCGCCAGGATGTAGTCGCCGTACTCGGTGTCCCAGTCGCTCTCCTGGGCAGGGACCACGCACTCTCCCAGGATGGCCGCCGTCCGGGGGCAGCCCCGCAGCTCCACATGCTTCTGATCCAGCAGCTCCCTGGCCTTGGGCAGGAAGGCCTCTGCCACATCGGCGTGGACCAGCAGACACTCGGCGGCGTTGCACACCGAGGGGCGGGAGGTCTTGGCATTGTAGATGATCCGGGCCGCCATATCCAAGTCGGCTCTGGCGTCCACATACACATGGCATACGCCCACCCCCGTCTCGATGACGGGGACCTTGGCGTTCTCCACCACCGCCCGGATGAGGCCGGCGCCCCCACGGGGGATGAGCACGTCCAGGTAACCGGTAAGCCCCATGAGCTCATTGGCGCTCTCCCGACTGGTGTCCTCCACCAGCGCTACGCAGTCCCGAGGAAGGCCCGACGCCTCCAGGGCGTCCCGCATGACCGCCACAAAGGCCTTGTTGGACCGGAAGGCCTCCTTGCCGCCCCGGAGGATGACGGCGTTGCCCGACTTCAGGCACAGGGCGGCGGCGTCCACCGTCACATTGGGCCGGGCCTCGTAGATGATGCCGATGACCCCCAGGGGCACCCGGCGCTTGCCGATGATGAGGCCGTTGGGCCGGGTGGACATCTCGGTCACCTGGCCAATGGGGTCGGGTAGAGCGGCCACCTGCCGCACCCCTTCCACAATGCCGTCGATCCGGTCGGAACTCAGAGCCAGCCGGTCCAGGAGGGACTGCTTCATCCCCGACGCCATGGCGGCGGCCAGGTCCTTTTCGTTCTCGGCCAGAATGTAACCCTGATTCTGATAGAGAGCCCGGGCGATGGCCTCCAGCGCCGCGTTTTTCTTGGCGGTGCCGGCCACGGCCAGGACCCGCTCGGCGTGCTTGGCCGCCAGGCCTTGTGTCTCCAGAATGGTCATGAAGATCCCCCCTGATTTGAAGTAAGAAGTAAGAGTGGAAAGTGAAGAGGTAACGAAGGGAAGGGCGAAGAGGCGATAAGTGTATTAAGGTAGACGGTCAGGAACGGGCGGCCAGGAAGCGGGTGCCGATGTCCTCCCCGCGCAGGATGCCGTACAGGTCCTCCGGCCGGGTGCCATTGGTGATGACCATGTCCACCCCGGCCGCCATGGCAAGCTCCGCGGCGTTGAGCTTGGTGGCCATGCCCCCCGTGCCCCGCCAGGAGCCAGCGCCCCCCGCCATGGCCCGGAGCTCCGGTGTGACCTCCTCTACCCGGTGGATGAGGCTGGCATCGGGATTCTGCCGGGGGTCGCTATCATAGAGGCCGTCAATGTCGCTGAGCAGCACCAGCAGGTCCGCCTGGCACAGACGGGCCACCATGGCGGACAGCGTGTCGTTGTCGCCCAGCACCTTACACTTGCCCGTCTCGATCTCCGCGGAGGACACCGAGTCGTTCTCGTTCACCACCGGGATGATTCCCAGCTCCAGCAGGGACTCAAAGGTGTTGCGCAGGTGCTCCGCCCGTACCGGGGCGTCTACGTCCTCGCCGGTGAGCAGGATCTGGGCCACCACCCGGTTGTACTCCCCGAACATCTTGTCATAGAGGTGCATCATCATGCACTGGCCCACCGCCGCCGCCGCCTGCTTCATCCGCAGCTGGGTGGGGCGCTCCTTCAGGCCCATCTTGGCCGTGCCGATGCCGATGGCGCCTGACGAGACCAGAATGATCTCATGCCCCATCCCCTCCAGGTCGGAGAGGGTCCGGGAGAGCCGCTCCATACTATATAAATTCAAGCGTCCGGTATCGTGGGTGAGAGTGGAGGTACCCACCTTCACCACGACCCGCTGACAGCCTTCTCTCTTTGCCATTTGAGGTCACACTCCTGTTAAAAATCCTACCCCAGTTTACCATATCATAGCACATCTCCCGAGAGAGGGAAAGCATTCTTTTCTATTTGGGCCTATTTCTGCGCTTCAGTTGAAAAAGAATGAAAATTTTGCTCCATTTCGCATTTTTTATGTTGTAATTCCGCCGGTGTTGCGTTACAATGTAGTGCGCTGGCAGACTGTCGATTGAAAGGGGTAGGGCTTGTGTATGATAAATATCGTGCTGGTCGAGCCTGAGATCCCCATGAACACCGGCAACATCGCCCGGACCTGTGCCGCCACCGGGAGCCGCCTCCATCTGGTGCGGCCACTGGGGTTTGACATCTCCGACAAGGCGGTGAAGCGGGCCGGACTGGATTACTGGTCCCTGCTGGACCTCCATGTCTACGACAGTCTGGACGACTTTTTCCGGCAGCACCCCGATCCCGACCTGTGGCTTACCACCACCAAGGCCGACCGGTGCTACGCAGACGCGACCTATACCGACGGCTGCTGGCTCTTCTTCGGCAAGGAGACCGCCGGGCTCCCACAGACGCTCCTGGACCGGTATCCACAGCGCTGCGTGCGGCTCCCCATGCGGGAGGACGCCCGTAGCCTCAATCTGGCCAACACGGTGGCGGCGGTGACCTATGAGGCACTCCGCCAGATGGACTTCCCCGGTCTCGCCAAGGACGGCGGCAGCGCCTGGCAGACCCAAAAGGCGGCCCATATCCGTCGTTGAATAGCCCCCGCGTATGCTGGGCGGCAAGCACATCCATAAACGATTCCAATCAACCCCAAAGCGTTCGTTTCCGTAGTTTCTGCCTCGAAATGATGAAAGGAGCACAGCAAATGAACTACAACAAGAAGACCGTCAAGGACATCGATGTGGCAGGCAAGAAGGTCCTGCTCCGCTGCGATTTCAACGTGCCCCAGGATAAGACTACCGGCGCCATCACCGACGACAAGCGCATCCGGGCGGCTCTGCCCACCATCCAGTACCTGCTGGACCAGAACGCCGCCGTCATCGCCTGCTCCCACCTGGGCAAGCCCGTGGCTACCTTTGACTCCTATGTGAAGAAGCAGGCCGAGAAGGGTAAGGACCCCGCTTCCATCACCGAGGAGGAGTGGAAGAAGTCCCTGGCCAAGCTGTCCCTGGCCCCCGTGGCCAAGCGCCTCTCTGAGCTGCTGGGCAAGGAGGTCATCATGGCTTCCGACGTGGTGGGCCCCGACGCCATGGCCAAGGCCGCCGCTCTCAAGCCCAGCCAGATCATGC
This sequence comes from Intestinimonas sp. HCP28S3_D6, assembly GCF_052065695.1. Lineage (NCBI taxonomy): Bacteria > Bacillati > Bacillota > Clostridia > Eubacteriales > Intestinimonas > Intestinimonas sp. HCP28S3_D6. Next base: position 84,437 of record NZ_JBQHTM010000007.1, on the reverse strand, counting down.
TGCTGGAGAACACCCGCTTCGAGAAGGGTGAAACCAAGAACGACCCCGAGCTGGCCAAGAAGATGGCCTCCATGGCCGACGTCTATGTGTCCGACGCCTTTGGTGCCGTCCACCGCGCCCACGCCTCCACCGCCGGTGTGGCCGACTACCTGCCCGCCGTCAGCGGTTTCCTCATCCAGAAGGAGCTGGAGATCATCGGCGGCGCCCTGGCCAACCCCAAGCGTCCCCTGGTGGCCATCCTGGGCGGCTCCAAGGTGTCCTCCAAGATCGGCGTCATCAACAACCTGCTGGAGATCGCCGATACCATCATCATCGGCGGCGGCATGACCTACACCTTCCTCAAGGCCCAGGGCGGCTCCGTGGGCAAGTCCCTGCTGGAGGAGGACTGGCTGGACTACTGCAACGACATGATGAAGAAGGCCAAGGAGAAGGGCGTCAAGCTCCTCCTGCCCGAGGACACCGTGTGCGCCAAGGAGTTCTCCGCCGACGCCGAGCCCATGACCGTGGACAGCATGCACATCCCCGACGACTGCATGGGCATGGACATCGGCCCCAAGGCCATCGCCGCCTACGCCGACGCTGTGAAGGACGCCGGTACCGTCATCTGGAACGGCCCCATGGGCGTCTTTGAGTTCCCCGCCTTCGCCGCCGGCACCAAGGCCGTGGCCGAGGCCCTCAGCAAGAGCAATGCCATCACCATCATCGGCGGCGGCGACTCCGCGGCTGCCGTGCAGCAGCTGGGCTACGCCGACAAGATGACCCACATCTCCACCGGCGGCGGTGCCTCCCTCGAGTTCATGGAGGGCAAAGAGCTGCCCGGCGTGGCTTGCCTGCTGGACGCCTGATTATGCTCCGGGCAGCTCCCGGAGGCCCGGCCGGAGCCCAGCGTAAGCGGGTCCGGTGGGGAAAAGGAGCCGCAGCGAAATGAGCGAGCTTTCCCGCTGTGCGGGGAAGCGAGGGGTATGGAGCTTGCGGCGACGCCGCCCGGCGTGGCCTGCCTTCTGGAAGCCTAATTGAGCGGTTTACGCGAGAAATTTGCCTTCCGTTGCATTTTCACACGCACACATACTGATGAGGAAAGAAAGGGGTCCCGTACCCATGAACAGAAGATACCGGAAAACCATCATCGCCGGAAACTGGAAGATGAACAAGACCCTCTCCGAGACCCGGGCCTTTGCCGAAGAGCTCAAGCCCATCCTGCCCAAGGGCAAGTGGTGCGACGTGGTGCTCTGCGTCCCCTATGTGAACATCCCCGCCGCCATCCGTCTCTTCAAGGACTGCCGGGTGGCCATCGGCGCCGAGAACTGCCACTATGAGGCCAACGGCGCCTACACCGGCGAGGTGTCCGCCGAGATGCTCAAGGAGCTGGGCGTGAAGTACGTCATCATCGGCCACTCCGAGCGCCGCCAGTACTACAACGAGACCGACATGACCGTCAACAAGAAGGTCCACGCCGCCCTGGAGGTGGGCCTGCGGCCCATCGTCTGCGTGGGCGAGAGCCTGGAGCAGCGGGAGCTGGGTGTCACCATGGAGCTCATCGCCTACCAGGTGAAGTGCGCCCTGGCCGGCGTCAGCGCCGACAAGCTCCGCCACGTGGTCATCGCCTATGAGCCCCTGTGGGCCATCGGCACCGGTAAGACCGCTACCGCCGAGCAGGCCGGTGAGGTCTGCCAGGCCATCCGCGCCGTCATCCGCAAGCTCTACGGCGCCCGCGTGGCCCGCTCCGTCACCATTCAGTACGGTGGCTCCATGAATCCCAAGAACGCCGCTGAGCTCCTGGCCCAGCCCGACGTGGACGGCGGCCTCATTGGCGGTGCGTCCCTGAAGCCGGACCAGTTCGTGGAGATCATCAACGCGGCCAACCAAGAGGACTAACGGTCGCCCACGAGCGCATCGGGCATTTTGTGACTTGAGTTAGAATACGAGGTTCAGATATGAATAAAACACCTACCACGCTGATCATTATGGATGGCTTTGGCCTGCGTGAGGAGACCATGGGCAACGCCATCGCCAACGCCCGGAAGCCTCACCTGGACCGCATCTTTGCCGAGAACCCCGGCTGCAAGCTGTCGGCCTCCGGCCTGGATGTGGGCCTGCCCGCCGGCCAGATGGGCAACTCCGAGGTGGGCCACACCAACATCGGCGCCGGCCGCGTGGTCTTCCAGGACCTGCCCCGGATCACCAAAGCCATCGCTGACGGCGACTTCTTCACCAACGAGGCCTATGTGGCCGCCATGGACGACTGCAAGGCCAAGGGTACGGCCCTCCACATCATGGGTCTGATGTCCGACGGCGGCGTCCACAGCCACATCGACCACATCTTTGCCGCTCTGGACATGGCCAAGCAGCGGGGCCTTACCAAGGTCTACGTCCACGCCTTCCTGGACGGCCGTGACGTGCCCCCCTCCTCCGGCAAGGACTTCGTCGCCCGCCTCCAGGAGAAGTGCCAGGCCCTGGGCAACGCCCACATCGGTGTCATCTCCGGCCGGTACTACGCCATGGACCGCGACAAGCGCTGGGAGCGCCTCCAGAAGGCCTACGATGCACTGGTCATGGGTGAGGCCCCCTTCGAGTCCGATCCCGTGGCGGCCGTCCAGAAGTCCTATGACGCCGAGGTCACCGACGAGTTCGTGGTGCCCGTCCTCTGCTGCAAGGAGGCCGTCATCTCCGAGAACGACTCCGTCATCTTCATGAACTTCCGCCCCGACCGGGCCCGGGAGATCACCCGCGCCCTGGTGGACCCCGACTTCACCGACCTGGAGCGGAAGAAGGGGTATTTCCCCCTCCACTTTGTGTGCACCACTGAGTACGATGCCACCATGCCCAACGTGACGGTGGCCTTCCCCAAGCAGAAGCTCTCCAACATCTTTGGCGAGTATATCTCCAACCTGGGGCTCACCCAGCTGCGCATCGCCGAGACCGAGAAGTACGCCCACGTCACCTTCTTCTTCAACGGCGGCGTGGAGCAGACCTTCCCCGGCGAGGACCGGGTCCTCATCCCCTCTCCCTCCGTGCCCACCTACGACCTCAAGCCCGACATGAGCGCCAAGGAGGTCACCGACGCCTGTGTGGAGCGCATCGAGAGCGGTAACTACGACGTCATCATCCTCAACTTCGCCAACTGCGACATGGTGGGCCATACCGGCGTGTACGAGGCCGCCCGGCTGGCGGTGGAGACCGTGGACGAGTGCGTCAACCGCGTGGTGGAGGCCACCTCCAAGATGGGTGGCATCTCCCTCATCACCGCCGACCACGGCAACGCCGACCGCATGCTGGAGGACGACGGCGTCACCCCCTACACCGCCCACACCACCAACCCGGTGCCCTTCTACATCGTGGGCGCCGACGTGAAGCTGCGGGACGGCAAGCTGGCCGACATCGCCCCCACCATGCTGGACCTGATGGGCCTGGAGAAGCCCGCCGAGATGGACGGCGAGACGCTGATTCTGAACTAAGGGATTTTCCAGGCCCATCTCCGCCGAAGGCGGGCGGCGCTTGCGCCGTCCAAGCGTTTTGGCCGAGGGGCAAAACCTTGATGCCGGGGCAATTCATTTGCCCCGAGCAGATAAAAAGAATGGGGTCCCCGCGCGGCCTGCCGCGTGGGGCGCCTGGAGAAGCCCGCCGAGATGGACGGCGAGACCCTCATCCTGTAAGGGTATCCGGCGGGAGGGACCTTCCGCCTTACCATAAAAGCTCACCCGGCGGACGGAGGTCCGCCCCCACAAAGACCCTGTATGGCGGGTTCGCCCGCCCCCAATACGAAAGGAGTTTTTATCCATGAAGCAGATCATCGAGATCGTTGACGTCCTGGGCCGTGAGATCCTGGACTCCCGCGGCAATCCCACCGTCGAGGTGGAGGTCTACCTGGAAGACGGCACCGTGGGCCGCGCCAGCGTGCCCTCCGGCGCCTCCACCGGCGTCCACGAGGCCTGTGAGCTCCGTGACGGCGACAAGAGCCGCTACCTGGGCAAGGGCGTCCTCAACGCCGTGGAGAACGTCAACAACGAGATCGCCGAGTGTCTGGTGGGCATGAACGTGCTGGATCAGACCGCCATCGACAAGGCCATGATCGAGCTGGACGGCACCCCCAACAAGAGCCGCCTGGGCGCCAACGCCATCCTGGGCGCCTCCCTGGCCTGCGCCAAGGCCGCCGCTGAGAGCCTGGGCGTCAGCCTCTACAACTACATTGGCGGCGTCAACGCCAAGACCCTCCCCGTGCCCATGATGAACATCCTCAACGGCGGCGCTCACGCCACCAACAACGTGGACATCCAGGAGTTCATGATCATGCCTGTGGGCGCCTGCTGCTGGAAGAAGGCCCTCCAGATGTGCGCCGAGGTCTTCCACACCCTGAAGACCGTGCTCAAGGAGAACGGCACTCCCGCCGCCGGCGTGGGCGACGAGGGCGGCTACGCCCCCAACCTGAAGAAGGACGAGGACGCCTTCAAGTGCATCGTGGCCGCCATCGAGAAGGCCGGCTACAAGCCCGGCGAGGACTTCATGATCGCCATCGACGCCGCCGTGTCCGACTGGTACAACGCCGAGACCGGCTGCTATGATCTGCCCAAGGCCAAGAAGACCATGACCAAGCAGCAGATGGTCAACATGTGGAAGAAGTTCGCCGACAACTACCCCATCATCTCCATGGAGGACTGCATGGGCGAGGACGACATCGAGGGCTGGCAGATGCTGACCAAGGCTCTGGGCGACCGCGTGCAGCTGGTGGGCGACGACCTGTTCGTCACCAACACCGAGCGCCTGAAGATGGGCCTGGAGAACAAGATCGCCAACGCCATCCTCATCAAGGTCAACCAGATCGGCACCCTGACCGAGACCCTGGACGCCATCCAGATGGCCAACCGCGCCGGCTACACCGCCATCGTGTCCCACCGCTCCGGTGAGACCGAGGACACCACCATCGCCGACATCGTGGTGGGCACCAACGCCGGCCAGATCAAGACCGGCGCCCCCAGCCGCACCGACCGCGTGGCCAAGTACAACCAGCTGCTGCGCATCGAGGAGGAGCTGGACGAGGTGGCCCAGTATCTGGGCAAGGATGCCTTCTTCAACCTGAAGAAGTAAGTGAGAAGCGCGGAGCCGTCGTGAGCAGGGCGGATGGACCGGAGCGAGGGCGAAAACCGAAGGACTGCGAAGCAGGCCTGTTTTGAGCTCGAGACGAAGGGAAGCCGCCCGTCGCGAACAGGCGAAGCGTGACAAGATAAGCACAAGGGGCCGCTGCCAATGGCAGCGGCCCCGTTTTTTGCTCGTCCAGCTCCGGGGACCCCGACCGAGCCCAGCGAAGCGGGTCGGGCGGGGAGAGGAGGAGCAAGGGAGCGGAAGGAGGGATACCCATACCTGGGCGTCCCGACGGGAGCGGACTTTGCGACGACGAGGACGAGGTGGCCCAGTACCTGGGCAAGGATGCCTTCTTCAACCTCAAGAAGTAATCCAAATTGCAAAAAGCGGGCTCCGGCAATGCGCCGGAGCCCGCTTTCTTTGTGGTTGGACTGTTTTGCGAGAGGATAGTCCAGTCTGCGGGACTGGGCAGGGGAGAAGGACAGGGAAGGGCCCAGGGATTGGCAGGGCGTGCAACATAGACCGGCGGAGCGCCCAGGGGTGAGGAGGGATGCTTATGGCAAGCGGATATACCGCAAATTACGGGCTGTGCCAGTGGCAGCGGTCAGATCAGTTTTTACGGGAGGAGTTCAACGGGGACAACGCCAAAATTGACGCGGCCCTAGGCCGAGTTGGGGACAACGCGGACCGGGCGCTGGCCGGTCTGGAGGACCAGGGCTATAACATCTATAACCTGCTGCTACAAGCTGACTACGAGAACAAATACACAGGGTACAAGAGAGCCCTTTTGTTCGACGGCTTTGCGGATGAAAGCCAGATCGCGTCCAAAAGCAGCGACATTCAGATCAATGCCCAGGCGGCCCGGCTGAGCAAGAGCGGTCAGGGGAACATCAGCTCGTCCTACGCCGGAAACACCTGTTTCCTGGGTGACAAGGGCTGCACCACCGGCATACAGACAGCAGTAGGAAACGGAACACTGACGGGTATTCAGTTCCAGTACAATCCATCGGACAGCTATGGCTGCGGCACCAATCTGGTGGTCTACCACAACGGCGTCTACAACAGCATCCAGCAGGTGACGCTGGAGGGCGGGAGCGGCGGCACGAAAACGGTGACCCTGCAAAAGCCCCTGTCGCTGGTCAAGGGGGATACCTTCTACCTGGAGCTGGAGTGCAACTCCAGTTCACGGTCGGCCTATATCTACCTCAACAGCAGCGGCTATATGGCGGGCACTATCTACATCACACCGGTGGGTTCCTCCAGCGGCACCATCACCGCCAAAGGGGCCACCATTACCGGCGGCGGGACACAGGCGCTGGTTTTTGTCCGATATGACGGCGGCTCCGTAACCCCCAGGATCAACGGCGCCGCACTCAGCCGCACCGCCCGGAGGACCACCACCGACGTCAAGGGGCGCAGCTGCACCGAGGACACCTATGAGGGGACCTGGTCCGGCGGCACGCTCACCGCCAGCTTTACCATGGACTGCGGCAGCGGCTCGTCATGTGTGTTTTACGGTTACGGTGTGGTGCTGCTATAAACCATGCGGAAGTTTGAAAAATACTAGAAATGAAAAGGGAACGCCCCGGACTTTTGTCCGGGGCGTTCTTGATTTGCGGGTGAAATGATCAGGCAGCGGTGTAATCCCAATCAGCGTTATCCCAGGTGAAGGTCACGCCAGCCATCTCGCTCACGCTGTTGACAGGAGTGCTTCCACCGATGGTGAAGTCAGCCAGAGTGGCCTTGTCAGGAGCCACGGTGAAGGTGACCTTGGAGGAGGTGCCGGAACCGATGATGATGCCCTTGGAAGCGTCATCGATGCCGCCCTTCAGGACCAGGGTCTTGCCATTGCCGATGGTCAGCTTGTTGGTAGTGCTAGCACCGGTCACCTTGCCCTCAAAGGTCACATTGGCATTGCCCAGAGAGAGAGCAGCGGTCAGAGCGTAGTCATCCACGTAGGTCAGCTCACCGGCGGTGATGGTCATGGTGCCGACCACAGACTTCACGGTGGCCTTGCCGGCAGTCAGCTCAAAGGCATCCTTCAGGTTGGCGGTAGAAGCGTTCAGCTCGCCATCGGTCACAGTGACCTTACCGGCAACATCAGCCTTCAGAGTGGCCTTGCTGGTGGCAGCGCTCAGGGTAACAGCGCCGGCCACGGTGCCGTTCACGGTCAGCTCAGAGCTGGCGGGCACGGTGAGCACGGTGGTGTTCGCACTGGCAGTCACATTGCCCAGCACGTTCACAGTGCCGTTGGCGGAGAAAGCGGTGCTACCCAGCACCAGGTTGCTGCCGATGGTGGTGGTGCCGGTACCAGTGAGGGTGTAGCTGCCGGGCGTGTAGTCGTTCTTCACGGTCAGAGTGCCGTTGTTGGTGACATTGGCACCGGGGGTGAAGGCGTTCACGACCAGAGTACCGCCGTTGGCGACCTCGATGGCGGCACCGTTGGTGTAAGTAGCCTTGGTGACAGTAACGGTAGCGCCGCTGTCAACAGTGAGCTTGGTGGTCACAGTGATGTCCTGGGCGGTGACGTTACCAGTCAGGGTAGAGCTGGCCACGGCGGTATAGGTGCCGTTGACGACCAGGGTGCCGGCGTTGTCCTCAACGGCGGTGGGCGCATAGTTGCCGTTGATGGTCAGGGTGCGGCCCTTGGGGATGACAATCTGATCGGCAGGGGCATAGTTGGAGGTAGTGATCTCCACGTCATTGCCCTTGTCAAACTCAGCATTGACGGTAGCGGCGGTAGCGCTGCCGCTCAGAGTGGTGACACCGCTGGTGGAAGGAGTGGTGGTATCGCTGCCGCCCTTGTCGGGGCTGGAAGCAGAGCCGACCTTCAGGACATAGATGCGGTAGCTCACGCCATCGGGAGCCTTGACCACGATGTAGGCGTTGCCGTTGGTGTAGAGGACATCGTCAGCCTTGACAGCCAGAGCGGCCTTGTCGGTGGCGGGACGAGTGTTGACCACATACACACTGGTGCCATAGGAAGTCTTGATGTTGGACTTCACAGTAGTAGCAGTGGTGCCGGCGGCAACCTCGTAATCGTAGTCGCCGGTGCTCTTCTTAACAGTAGTGCCATCAACCTTGAGGATGTTGGCATTGTCGTTGGAGTAGGGCTCCTCGAGGTAGATGCCCAGGGCTTCGTCGTTGTTGGGGTTGTAGACGACGGTGACCCAGTCCTTCTCGGTCACATTGCTGATGATGTTGGTATCAGAACCGTCGATCTCAGCCAGAGTGGTGTCGGCAGTAATCTTGACTTCCTGACCGCCAACCACGACGGACTTGCCCTCAGACAGGGCGACATGGCCGGAAACAGTGGAAGTGGAGGTCACGTTGGTCAGGCTGTAGTAGCCCTTGCTGGTCATGGTGTAGACATAGGGAGCGCCGGCCAGGGTGTCGTCCTTGGAATCAACAGTGATGTTCTCCACCAGCTTGCCATCGATGACGGCGTTGTAGATGGTGTTCTCATCAGTGCTCTTCACATACTGATAGAGGTACAGGACGTTAGCAGAGGCAACCTCTCCCACCTGGAAGACCACGGCGCCGGCAATGCTTTCATCCTTGCGGCTGGGAACGGTATAAACAGAGGTGTTGGAAGTGCCGCTGGTCACCTTGATGGAGGGGGCGTTGTCCTTGCCAACATAGGACTCAATGCTCTTAATGGTGCTGGTGGGCTTGCCGGCGGCATCCACTTCCATCATCACATAGAAGAACACGGTGTTGTTATCGGTCATCTTAGATTTCATAGCAGAGGTGGTCTTAATGGTGCTGGACCCCTTGTTGAACTCAATGTCGTTGCTGGAGCCGTTGACAACAGCGTTGTTGGTCACGTTGGTCAGCTCGATCTTACCGTCGCTGGTCAGGTAGTAGCCATAGACGTTGCCCTTGGTGATGGGGTGGGCGCCAGGAGTGGTCTCGCCGGTGACGCCGGTGGGCTTGCCCTCCCAGGTGCCGTCCTTGTAGTTCTTCACCAGGTAGGAGGCGCTGGTGCCGTCAGGCAGGGTGACATAGACGCGGACGTCGCTGGCCAGGCCGGTGGCGTCGTTGATGGTGGTGGCGTTGGCCACATAGGCGTAGTCGGTGAAGCCCTTAACGTCGGAAGCAGCGGCCACATAGCCGAACTTATCCAGATACAGGGTGACAGCCTTGCCCATGTAGTTGCTGTCCAGGTAGGTATCGGGGGTCTTCAGTTCGCCGTCGCGGCCGTCGTAGTTGCCGGACTCAGAGAAGGTGTAGGTGGTGCCGTCCACGGTCAGATTGGCCTTCAGACGATCGCTGTTCTTCTTGAAGGTCTCCAGGGTGCCCTCGACGGTCTCGGCCTTGACGACATACAGCTTGCCGCCCATGGTGTTGTAAACAACATAGTCGTTCAGAGCCACATCGGCAAAGCCCACGATCTTGTCGATCTTCAGGTCCTTGCTGTCGGTGTAGGTGTCGATGGTCAGGCCGCCATCTTCCTTATCATTGTAGCGGATGACCTTGCCGAAGCCGTAGTTGGTCTTTACAACGGACTCAGTGATGCCGTCGTTGTCGCTGTCGATGAACTTGACCTCGTTACCGGTCTGGTTCACCAGAGCGCTGATGGCGGTGGAGGACACGGCGCCGTTAACATAGAGAACGGTGTCAGAGTTGACAGTGATGTCATTGTCCTTCATGTAGCCGGCAACTTTGTCAGAACCGAAGGTCTTGGTGGTGGTGACGACCACGTTCTTACCGGAGTCCATCACGGAGCCCAGCACGGTGGCCTTCTCGGAGTTGGTGGGAGAAGCCACGGAGGGGACCACGTAGAAGAACACGGAGGTGCCCAGCAGGGAGGCGTCGGTGACGGTCTCGAAGGTGGCGACATCGCCGAAGTTGTGGCCGACCTTGGTCAGCTCGTCCTCGTTGGTGATGTCGATGCGGGTCTTGCCGTCAAAGCTGGCAGCGGTCTGCTCGTTGCGGACCACCACGCCCTCGACGCGGACGCCGCCGAACTTGTCGCTCAGCAGGGTGTCGTCCTTCTTCTCCACACGGGGGATGGAGGTCAGGGAGCCGTCGGAGCCGGTGACCAGAGCGTAGGTGTAGGCCACCATCTCGCAGTTCAGGGCGTTGTAAGCCATCTGAGCGGCGTTGTCACGGGTCAGGCCAGCGTCAACGTCGATGTCCAGTCCGGCGTACAGCTTGTTCTGGTTGGCCAGCACGTTGGTGGAGACGGCCCAGTTGGCGCCCACCATGTTCTCGAAGCCGGCGTTGTAGCCCAGAGCCACCAGCAGCATCTTGGCAGCCTCAGTGGCGGTCACGGTGCCGTTGGGGTCGAAGGTGCCGTTGCCCTTGCCGGCCACGATGCCCAGCTGAGTGCAGTACTCAATGTAGGCCTCGGCCCAGTGGTTCACAGTGTCGGTGTAGGTGTGGGTGGTGGAAGTGCCCAGGGCAGGATCGCTGCCGCCATTCAGGATGACGCAGATGATCTTGGCCATCTCGGCACGGGTCACGATCCCAGTGGGATCGTAGGAGCCGTCGTCCTTGCCGTTGATCACGTTCAGAGTGGTCAGCACGGTGACGGCCTCTTTGTTGACGATCTGGTCCTTGTCGGAGAAGTCGTCGAGGTTCACAGCGCCGGCGCCAACGACCATCAGGGACATGACCATGATGGCAGCCAGAGCCAGACTGAGAGCCCGCTTGAGGTTTCTCATTTGGAATTCCTCCTTCTAAAATTTGAGGTTTTAGGGGGCCAAACGCCTGAAAATACGAACTTTTTCACGTACTACGGGCGTATAACGCCCCTTACACTGCAAAAAACGGGCAGTCTTTTCCACAAAATGTGGAAAAGACTGCCCGTTTTGACGAAAAAAATTTCCTTGGTAGCATCTTGGTAGCATTTTATTTCAGCCGTTTTTTGAATCCCTTGCGCCCCAAGGGTTTGAGGTAGTTTTTTGGTAGCATCTTGGTAGCAGGAATAAAAAAGGCCTCTGGAAGACAGTTGTCTCCCAGAGGCCTTGCATGAGTAGGAAACGAATCAGCCCACTACGACCAGACGGATCTTACCGCCCTGGTCAGGGGTCTTATCGTAGTAAATGGTAACGTTGTCGGAGAAGGCACGAGCCAGATTGAGGGCCTTGACATAGTCCTCATCGTTCTTACCCTCGCCCACGGAGAACCACTCCTTGGTGGCCTCATTGTAGCACATAACCCGGTCGGAGATGGGGATGATCATGCTGTTGGTGGTGACGGTCATGGTGTCCATGTCAAAGGCGGAGCTCTTGACCTTGGCGGAGAGCAGTTCCACATAGCCGCCCAGGGTCACCTTGCCGTCTACACGGGTGGGGCCAACCACGATGCCGCCGGCACGGATGTGGGACAGCTCCTCCTGGCTATTGAGCAGCAGCTCTGCGCTGCCATTGGGCTGGAGCGTATTGGAGACGGTGACATAGGTAAGAGTCTGCCCGCCTTCCTCACCGCTGGCCCTCGGAATCACGCGAAGGAATCCATAATCGTACCGATCGCCGGTGACATCGTTGAAGACAATGATATCGGCATTTCCGGCGTAGTCCTTGTGGACGTAGGTGATCAGATCGGCCGGGACAGTGGTACGGGTGATGTCTTCCAGCTTGATCTCGGTGAGAGCGCTGCGGCCCACCTGCTCATAGAGCTTCACGTTGTCGGAGAGCTTTACCGTGTTCATCCGCTTCTCGGCCACGTTCAGGGGAGCGTCAGAGCCTCTGCCGGTGAGCTTGGAAAGGCTCAGGCGGCCCTTGGAGGCGGAGGAGACGGTGACCAGCTGGCCCACCATCTCATCGGCTCGGTTGCCGGTGTAGGAGGTGGTGCCGGAGAGCTCCAGTGCCTTTCCGCTCGCGTCCTTCAGGTTGATGGAGGTCACCACTGCCACGCCAGACTCCTTATCCACACTCTTAACCGTACCCACAGCGGTGGATTTGGCCACAGAGGGCTCCACGGCACCGGCCACCTGGCCGTTGTAGGAGAGCAGCAGGGTGACGGTATCGCCGATCTTGAAGGTGTTCAGGTCGGCGGCTGCGCTGGAGAGCACCGGGAACTCGTGGCCCATCACGGTGATGGTGGCCGGGGTCTCCCGGTTGGGATAGACGTTCTCATAGATGCCGGTGATGCGGGCGTCCGAGACGTACATCACATTGCTGGCCTCGTCAAAGGTGGTGACGTCATACTGGCAGATGTCCGAGCCCTTGGCGAGGATGCCGTTCTTGTAGACGGTATAGGCCAGGTTGTCGGAATAGTTTGGCTTGTTCTTCACCACACGGGTGGTGCTGTCCGATTTTGCCGAGCTGCGCAGGAAGATGTATTCCAGCTCACCGGCTGCGGAATACTGCAGCAGCGCCTGAGTACCAGCGGCCATGCCGGAGAGGTAGAGCTCCTCGTACTTGGTCTCCTTGCCGTCCTTCCACACCACGGTGTCCTTGGGTTCCTCGATGGAGACGCTGGAGCCGCCGGAAATCTTTATGGAATTGTAATCCAGGCTCTGGATGGTGACAACCTTCTGCGTGCCGGAGGTGGAGGGCTGGATATCCACGATCTTCTCGTCCTTGTCCAGCAGCAGCTTGGCCCGCCGGCCCACCAGATCGTCGGAGAAGGGGGCGTGGTCGGTCTTGTAGACCTTGTCCTGGGACACCTTCACGCCGGTGGAGCCGTCGGGAGCGGTGGCGGCGACGTCGAAGAGGATGGTCTCATCGGTGATGGTGCAGCCCAGGGTGGTGAGGTACTGCTTGCCGTCCTTGCCGTTGGTGAAGAGCAGGTTCTCCATCATCAGGGCCGCCTGCCCCCGGGTGATGGTGCTGTCGGCGGTGAGGTTCAGGCCCTTGGTGATCTCCAGCTCACTGGCCTTGGCCAGATAGCCGTCGGGCCACACCATGCCCACGTCGCTGTCGCCGTAGCCCAGGATGCGCACCAGAATGGTGACCGCCTCCCCGTAGGTGATGGCCCGGTCGGGGTTGAAGTTGCCGTAGGCGTCGCCCCGGATGATGCCGGGGGTGGTGGTGGCGGTGTCGCCGGAGCCGGTGGTGGTGCCCTGGGTGGCCACCGCGATGTAGCCCCGGGCCCAGTGGGTGCTGGGCACGTCCTGGAAGACGGTGCGGTTCATCTGGGCGGCCACCTTGTCGCCGTTGCCCATGAGCTCCACCGCCAGCTTGCAGAACTCCGCCCGGGTAAGCACCCGGTCCGGGGAGTAGGCAGTGCCGCCGGTGCCGCTGACGATGCCCAGCAGCCGCAGGGTCTCGGCGGCCCGGGACACGTTGGTGTCATAGATGTCGGTAAAGGCGCTCGTGGAGGCGGCGCCGGCGGAGGACGGGAGCACCAGCATGCCCGCGATGGCCGCGCACGCCAGCAGCAGCGCCAGGAGTCGTTTGATTCTCATAGCTTTTCTCTCCTTGCAGTTGAGATGGGCTGGATCAGTCCGCCCGCAGGGCCTCCACCGGCTGAAGGCCGCTGGCCTTCACGGCGGGGTAGAGCCCAAAGATAATACCCAGGGCCACCGAGATGAGGAAGGCCCCCACGGTGATGCCCGCGCTGGGGATCAGTATGATGTCGAAGTTCATCTTGCCCACGATCAGCGTGCCTAGGTATCCCACGAGGATACCGAAGATGCCGCCAATGCCGCAGATCATGGCGGCCTCGATGAGGAACTGGACGATGATGCTCCGGCGCTCGGCGCCTATGGCCTTTCGGATGCCGATCTCCCGGGTGCGCTCGGTGACGGTGACCAGCATGATGTTCATGATTCCGATGCCGCCCACCAGCAGGGAGATGGCGGCAATGCCGCCCAGAAAGCGCTGCTGGAGCTTGTCGGCTTCAGCCTGCTGGTTCTGGTAGCTGGTGGGGTTATCGATATAATAGTAGCCGCTGTCGTTGCTGATGAAGCCGGCCAGGAAGCCGTTGACCAGGGTGGAGACTTCCTTGAGGGACTCGGCGTCCTTGGCCTTAATGATGTAGTTTTCGATGGGTTGGTTGTTGTTGAAGAGCCGGGTCATGGTGGAGGGCAGGAGGAGCATGTAGTCCTGGCGGTTGATGGTGTCCTGGATCCATTGGCTCTCCTCGGAGCTGCCCACATTAACCCCGGCGCTCTTGCTCTGGTAGACGCCCACCACCAGGAAGGGGGTGCCGTTGATGGTGATGGTCTTGTTCACCGGGTCGGCAAAGCCGAAGAGCTCATCGGCTACGGCGGAGCCTAGGACGCACACCTGATTTTCCTTTTCGATGTCCAGGTAGGAGAGGTCCCGGCCCTTGGCGATCTTGTAGTCGCTACACAGACCGTATTTGTCGTTGCCCAGAACGATGTTGGGAAAATCACCAGTGGAGGTCATGGCGCCGCCGCCCAGGTTCTTCCACTGGCGGGCAATGGTCTTAGACTCGAACTTGATGACGGGGTCGGAGTAGACGTATCCCGTGGGGGAGACGCCCAGCACCAGGTCATCCAGCTGGAGGCAGTAGTCGTAAAGGGCAGAGGCCACGTCCACACCACCCCGGTAAGAGTAGGCCGAGACGGTGATGGTGTTGGTGCCCATGCTCTCGTAATAGGCCCGCAGGGCCATGTTCTGGCCCTGGGCGTAGGACACCAGGATGATGACGGCGGCCAGACCGATGATGACGCCCAGCATGGTGAGGGCAGACCGGCCCTTGTTGGCTGAGATGGACTTGGCTGCCATTTTGAAGGCCTGGGAGAAATTCATAGCCCTACCTCCTCTCTGGGGCCGTCGGCGATGATGTGTCCGTCGGAGAGACGGACGATACGCTCGGCGGTGGCGGCAATGCCGTTATCGTGGGTGATGAGAATGATGGTGGAGCCGTCCTCGTGGAGGCTGTGGAGGATCTCCAGCACCTGGCGTCCGGTCTTAGAGTCCAGGGCGCCGGTGGGCTCGTCAGCCATGATGATGGGGGGGCGGGCGGCGATGGCCCGGGCGATGGCCACACGCTGCTGCTGACCGCCGGACATCTCCGAAGGCTTGTGGTCGGCCCGTTCGGCCATGCCCACCCGCTCCAGGGACTCCATGGCCCGCTCCGCGCGCTGGCCCATGCCCACCCCCTGGTAGATGAGGGGAAGCTCCACGTTCTCTCGGGCGCTGAGGGCGGGGATCAGGTTGTAACCCTGGAAGATGAAGCCGATCTGCTTGTTGCGGATGTGGGCCAGCTGTTTGTCGGTGAGCTCGGTGACATCGGTACCGTCCAGGTGGTAGTCCCCGTAGGTGGGGATGTCCAGGCAGCCCAGGATGTTCATGAGGGTAGATTTGCCAGAGCCGGACTGGCCGATAATGGCCACGAACTCGCCCCGGTCGATCTGGAGGCTCACGCCGTCCAGGGCGCGGACCTCGCTCTCCTGCCCCTCATTATATATTTTATAGAGGTTTTTAATATCGATCAGCATGTCGGTCACCTTAACCCCAGCTACTGCCCTGGTCCACGTAGTAGTTGACGAAGACCGTTTCGCCGCCCTGGAGGCCCTCCTTGATCTCCACGTTATAGTTGTCGGAGAGACCGGTGGTGACGGGGACGGGATAGTAGCCGTCGGCCTCGGTGGGGTAGGTGGGAGTCTGGCCGGGCTCCACCTCGGGGATGTCCAGTTCCACGGCGTTTTCAGGCTTCTCTTCGGCCTGGATGAAGACCACAGAGGAGGTCTTGCCCTCGGCGTCGGAGACGTACTTCACGGCCTGCATGGGCACCACCACGCACTGGTCGGACTGGCTGGCCACAAAGGAGTAATCCAGCCACATACCGGCCAACAGAGTGCCGGCGGAGTTGTCCACGTCCAGGGTGACGGGGTAGCTGGTCATGCCGTTGGAGCTGTTCTCGCCGATGCTCATATCAATGCTGCTGACGGTGCCGGTAAAGACGTTGCCGTTGTAGTCGGTGAGGTCCACGGTCATGCCGGGCTGGACGAAGGAGATGTTGCGGTCGTCCACGGTGATCTGGACCACCATCTTGGTGTTGTTGGAGATGGTAATGACGGTGTCGCCGCTCTTGACCTCGGTGCCGGGGGTGAGGGTGCAGGAGGTGACGGTGCCGTCAATGGGGGCGGTGGCATTGAAGTTGGCCAGGGCCTTCTGGGCCTCAGTGAGCTTGGTGGTGGCGTCGTCGATCTCCTTCTGCTTGGCGCGGATGTCGGAGTCGATGGTGTCAGAGCCCAGGACCAGGAGAGCGTCGCCGGCGTTGACGTTGGCGTAGCGCAGCAGATTCTGGGAGAGGACGGGGCCCTGGGACTCGGTGACGATCTTGCGGACCTCGTAGTACTCGGTGGTACCGTTCTGGTAGGGGTAGATGGCGGTGCCGTCGGCGGCGGTGAGGGTGGCGGAGGCGGTCATGCCCTCGGTGAGGGTGTTGGGGTTGTCAAAGACCACGATCACCTCAAAATAGACGGAGCCCTCGGGGGAGATATAGCTCACCTTGTTGATCTTTTCCACGGTACCGGGGAAGGAGGCCATGACGGCGGGGATGGAGACCTCCGCGGCCTGACCCACGGAAATGTCATTTTCGTAGGCGTAGCTGAAGTAGAGGGAGAGCTTGAGCTTCTTGTCGTTGGCCAGGGTGCACACGGCGGCGCCCTCGGTGACCTTCTGGTCGGTCTGGAACTCGCTGACCTCTACCAGCTTGCCGGCGAAGGGGGCACGGACGGTAAGGTTGTTGGCCTTCTTGATGAGGTCGGCCATGTCCTTCTGGAGGTTGGTGACCTTCTCCTGGGCGGTGGTGACCTCATCCTCGGCGGCCTGGCTGCGGATGGTGTAGAGTGGCTGGCCCTTGGTGACGGTGTCGCCGGCGGCCACAAAGACCTCCTGGACGGTGCCGCCCTGGGTCAGGGCGATGGCGGCGGACTCCTTGGCCTTGGCGTTGCCGGAGCCCTGGACGGTGCTCTGGATGGAGGAGATCTCAGCCACCTGGGACTGGATCTGGCTCTCGGCGCTGTTCTGGGCGGTGAGGAAGCGGTAGAGGAAGAAGCCGCCCACGCCGAGGGCGGCGAGGATGATGACGGCGGCAATAATGCTCTTGATCCGTTTTCTCTGTTTCTGGAGCTGCTCCTTGGATTTCTGGGGCTTCTGGGGGGGGGCGGGGGTCTGGGTAGGCGCGGCGGCCTGCTGGGTCATTTCAGCCATTGTGTCTTCCCTCCTGATTTACTGTCCCTTCCATTGTATCACGCATCGGGACGGGCGTAATTACAAACAGATGACAAATTCTTAAGGTTTTCTGAAAACCTCCCGCCGGGTGGCGTAGCGGTCACCCTATAAGACGATTGACAGGGGGAAAAAGTTACACGCAAAGAGAAAAAATTTCCACGCCGCGCTTACACCTATTTTATAAGGCGGGGAGAGGTAGGGGCGCTTTCCTTTTCGCAAACGCTGTGGATAACCCCTCTCCCGTCCCATGTTCCTACGCCGCACCCCTCACAAATTTGCGCCGTGGTTGCACGGCGGCGTACAACTTTTCCACAGGCTGCGGAATATTGTGAGGAGCCGTGCATTTTGGAGCCGGCAGCGGAAATTTTCCCTGAAAAAGAGGGGGACCTTTTGAAAAAGCCGCCGTCTAAGGGTTGAAAGAGGCCATGAGACCCTCTGTAACGCTATTTTACGGTTGTGTTACAAAACCCTCCATCCCCTTGACGGGAGGGGGGGTGATGGGGTATCATGACTCCAGAGGTGAGGGGAGTTATACGCCCGTAGTATGCGAAAAAGTTCGTATTTTCAGGCGTTTGACCCCTAAAACCCCAAATTTTAGAAGGAGGAATTCCGAATGAGAAACCTCAAGCGGGCTCTCAGCCTGGCTCTGGCTTCCGTCATGGTCGTCTCCATGATGGTCGTTGGCGCCGGCGCTGCGAGCTATGACGACTTCTCCGACAAGGATAAGATCGTCAACCAGGAAGCCGTTCAGATGCTCGTCGAGCTGGGCGTCATCAACGGCAAGGACGACGGCACCTACGATCCCACCGGTATCGTGACCCGTGCCGAGATGGCTAAGATGATCTGCGTCGTGCTGAACGGCGGCAAGGATCCCAGCCTGGGCACCACCGTCACCAACAGCTACACCGACACCGTGGGCCACTGGGCTTCCGGCTACATTGAGTACTGCACTCAGCTGGGCATCGTGGCCGGCGACGGCGCTGGCAAGTTCAACCCCAACGCCACCGTGACCGGTTCTGAGGCCGCCAAGATGCTCCTCGTCGCCATGGGCTACAAGTCCGAGGTCGAGGGCTTCACCGGCGCCAACTGGGCCATTGGCGTGAATGTCCGCGCCAACCAGAAGGGCCTGTACTCCGACCTGAGCATCTCCGTGGACGAGGGCCTGACCCGTGACTCCGCCGCTCAGATGGTCTACAACGCTCTGGATGCCGGCGTGGTCAGCTATGACTACACCCTGGTCACCGATGGTTCCACCATCAGCTCCAGCCCCACCCTCATTGACAACAACACCAAGACCCTCCTCGAGGACAAGTTCAACGCTGTGAAGGTCGAGGGCGTTGTGGTCGCCAACGAGTACGCCACCCTGTCTTCCAAGAGCACCAATACTGACTACGCCTCCGGCGTGATCGGCTCTGCTCTGGATGCCGGCAAGAGCGACATCGTGGTCACCAACTATGAGGATCAGCAGTACTTCAAGGACGGCGAGACCCGCTTCTCCATCTCCACTGAGCTGGAAGATCTGGGCCGCACTGTGGTTGTGTACGTGAAGAAGAACGCCAACGCTTCCAAGGCTGAGGTCCTGGGCTCCGCCATCACCTCTTCCGACAACAAGGTGGTCGCCGACTACTCCAGCGATTCCATCAAGGACGTGGCTGACGACAATGATCTGAGCTTTGACGCCAACGCCAAGGTCGCCTACAACTACGCTTCTCTGACCAGCCTGACCAGCGCTGTTCGGGATGCCGACGGCATCTCCGGTGTTGAGAAGCTGCTCATCGACACCAACGACGATGGCGACATCGACTACGTGCTGATGAACACCTATGAGTTCGGTAAGGTCACCCGCTACACCACCAGCGATGATGGCGATATCACCGTCACTCTCGCCTCCGGCTTCTTTGCCGCTGACGACAAGGCCGACGTTGTTGGCTTTGACGACGTGGCCAAGGACGACTATGTGCTGGCTGCTTACATCGGCGGCAAGCTGTACGTCGAGAAGGCTGAGACCGTCACCGGTACCCTCGAGGCCTACAAGAACAACAGCAAGGGCACTCTGACCACCAGCCTGACCGTGGACGGCACCAGCTACAACGTCTCCGCTGTCTCCGCTGTGACCGTTGCCGCTGACGAGGTCGCCCCCGCCAAGAATCTGTTCACCGGTTCCGACAAGGCTGCCCTGGACACCGAGGCCACCTTCTACCTGGATAAGCAGGGCTACATCATCGCCCGCGGCCAGGTCGAGGCTTCCGCTTACAATTACGCCTATGTGATCGGTCATGACAACGCCGTTGTCACCGTTGACAGCCGCGTGAAGGTTGCTCTGCCCGACGGCACCACCAAGACCTACACCCTCAGCGACAAGAGCTCCGTGAAGCTCTCCGCTATTGTCGACGGCACTGTGTACGCTTACTCTCTGGCCAACAACGGCACCGAGATCAAGCTGACCGATGCCAAGACCACCGTCTCCGGCGGCTCCGCCACCTTTGAGAAGGGCAAGAGCACTATCTCCTTCTCCGGCAAGACTGAGTACGCCACCAACAGCACCGTGTTCTACTATGTGAACGCTGCCGGCGACGTGACCGTCTACACCGGCCGCGACAACGCCCCCAGCATCACCAGCTCCACCTCCACCGTCGTCTACAAGAACAACGTCGGCACCGTGGTGTCCGTTGTCTTCAAGGGCGTGGTGGGCAAGACCTCCGTTGGCGACCACATGCTGGTCTACAGCGTGGGCAGCGTCTCCAGCGACTACACCCTGGCCAACGTCATCCTGAACGGTGAGACCGAGACCAAGCAGGTCAAGGTCGACGCCAACAGCAGCGTCAAGGCCGACACCCTGTACACCTACACCGTGAACAGCGACGGCTACTATGAGCTGACTCCTGTCACCAGCGAGAAGTTCTATGACTCCGGCAAGGTAACTCACGCCTACGGTTCCACCATCGTCCTGGCCAACGGCAATGAGTACAAGATGCTGAGCAGCACCGTTGTGGTGGATAACCACGACACCTCCGCTACCCCCAAGGCTGCCCTCAGCGGCAACATCAACAAGGGTGACGAGGTCCAGGTCCTGGTGAAGAACGATGATGAGATGGCCATGGTGGTCGTCACCAAGCTGGCCGACGCCGGCACCAACACCGGCAGCGACTCCATCGTCGTGGACGGCAGCACCATCACCGGTACCGCTATGACCGCTTATGACAACTACGCCGACATCAACAAGGCCCTGAAGGAGGGCAATGTCATCCTGGCTGGTGACTGGACCAACACTGCTGCTGCTGGCCTGAGCATTCCTGCCGGCAAGACTCTGGTCATCAACGGTAACCTGAACTGCTCTGCTCAGTCTCTGGCCAACTCCGGCACCGTCATTGTGACCGGCAACTACACTGCCAAGGCTGGCGAAAGCATTATCGGTGACGTCCAGGTGGGCGGCAACCTGGTGCTGGATGCTGGCGGCAACACTGTGGCTGGCAACGTGACCGTGGCCGGCAATGTTACCACTGGTGTCATCACCACCACCGCCGGCAAGACCCTGACCGTGGGCGGCGATATTGCTGGCGTGGTCGCCAACGGCGATGTCACCGTGAAGGGCAATGCTTCCGGTTCCGTGACCGTCAACAAGGGCACCACCAAGATCGACGGCACCGTGGCTACCATTGATAATGTGGCCAAGGGCGCCAGCCTGACCGTTGGCAAGGCTGTGACCACCATTACCACCAACAGCGGCTCCATTACCGCCAAGGCCGGTGTGACCACCATCTCTGCCAACACTGCTGACGGCACCATCGCTGTCACCGGCGATGTGGGCACCATCGCCGCCTCTAACGCCGGCACCATCTCCGTGGATGGCAAGGTGACCACCATCACCGACAACAACGGTACCATCACCGTCACCGGCGACGTGGCCACCATCACCGACAACAACGGCACCATCACCGTGAACGGCAATGTGACCACCAAGGTTGCTGGTGTGTCCAAGGGTACTGTTACCGTCAAGGGCACTGCCAAGGAGATCGGCACTGTGGCCAGCGGCGCTGCGCTCACTGTTGAGGACGGCATTACCACTGCCATTGCCGCCTCTCTGGACGGCAAGCTGACCCTGGGCGGCGCTGCTACCATCACTCCTGGTTCTGCCGCTACCTTCGCTGAGATCCATGTGCTGAACAACGGCGTGCTGACCCTGGATGGTGCTGCCAGCAATGCGCTGACTGTCACTAAGCTGACCGGCGATATTGACGGCAAAGTGATTGTCAACTTCACTGCCGGTGATGATAATATTACCATCCCCGCCAACACCCTGTACACCGATGCCGATACCGCTGTTGGCGCTACCATCAGCGCTGACACCTCCAACGGCACCTACACCTTCAACGGCACCAACTTCCTGAAGGATGCGTAATGCGTTCCTTTTAGATAAGGGTATCGTCTGATAAAGAGAACCCCCGCCCGGGCCATTCGGCCCGGGCGGGGGTTTCCTCATATATCAATTTTTCCTGTGGGCTACACCCAGGCGACTCCGTAATCAAAGACGTGGGCCTCGCTGTCCTCCCCCAGCTCCAGGTCCAGCAGCACCGACCAGGCCCCGGCGGCCAGATCCTTCGTCAGCTGGAAGGAGGTCTCCCGGCAGTTCTCGCCCAGCACCGTGACGCTGTCCCGGGATGCCTCCACTGTAAGGGCGTGTTCTGTGCCGCCGCTGTCTTGCAGGGAGAGACCCACGATGCCGCCGCTGTGCCGCACCCAGCCCAGCACCCTGGCGGCCGCGGGCAGCTCCTCCGCCCTGGAGGTCATGCGGCCCTCGGTGCCGCTGCTGGAGCTGACCCGGAAGGTACCGCCCAGGCAGAGCCCGCTGTCCAGTGTATAGTGATAGCCGGAGCCGTTGGCCTGCAGCTTGAGGGAAAAGGTATCTCCCTTTTTCAGTACAGGCTGGGGAGAAAAGCTGAAGCTCTTTGTCATGGTGGCCTGGGAACCGATGCTGGGGATGGTCGCCCTTCCGGTTGCCGCCACCGCTCCATTGACCGTCAGCGTATAGCTGGATACCACCTCCGAGGTAAAGAGCAGCTCACTGTATACCTCAAAGGTAAAACCAGTCAGAGTACCGCTGCCGGTGGCGGTGATGGTCTGTGTCTCTTCGATGTGGCCGCCCGCGCCGCCGCTGAGCCCCAGCTCCACATTGCCCATCCCAACGCCCTGAAGACTCAGCCGCTTGTCGCCCAGCGTCAGCCCGCCGGTGAGACTCTGGATGCGGCTGTTGTCCAGGAACCCGTCAAAGAGCAGGGCTTTCTTCCAGCCGGTCTCCAGCTTCTCGTAGTAATCCCGCAGGATCAGGCTATAAACGTTCTGGCTCAAAGGCTCCAGCCCGGCAAGGGCCTGACTTCCTTTTGCCTCTGCCGCGGCGATGGCCGCATCTGTCCTGGCGTTGTCCTCATTGAACTCCTCCCGTAAAAACTTGTCCTCTGGTTGCCACTGGCACAGCCCATAATTCGCGGTATATCCGCTTGCCATTTGCATCCCTCCTCACCCTTGTACGCCCCGCACTTCAAAGTTGCATGCCCTTTCCATCCCCGGGCCATACCCTGCCCTGACGTCCCGCTGGGCCCGTTTTTCCGGTCTCAGGTCGGATTTTTACCCGGCTCCGTCTGGCAAAGGCAGCAAAATCTGGCGCCGCACTTGAAAACATACTATTCCTGTGGTATTATAGGAACACATACTTGCAGACTGCAAAAAAATGAGCGAGGAAGGTTCCCATGAAAATTTCCACAAAGGGCCGTTACGCCCTGCGGCTGATGCTGGATCTGGCGCTGTCAGACCCCGGCGTCCCCGTTCCGCTCCGGGACGTGGCCCAGCGGCAGGATATTTCCGATAAATATTTGGAGCAGATCGTCACCCCCCTCTCCCGGGCCGGACTGGTTCGCAGTGTCCGCGGCGCCGGGGGCGGCTATCTCTTGACCCGCGATCCGGCGGAATACACGGTAGGGGAGATCCTCCGGCCTCTGGAGGGCAGCCTCGCCCCGGTGAGCTGTGTGGACGGCAGCGAGTGCTGCTGCCGTGCCGACCAGTGCGTCACCATGGAGGTGTGGCGGGAGATCCAGCAGGCGGTGACCGGTGTGGTGGACCACATCACCCTGGCCGACCTGGTGGCACGCCAGCGCAGGAAGGCGGACCGGGAGGGCTGAACGGCTTGACAGGCCATGACCTGTGGGCATACAATACCCTTTGTGTCCGTGTGAAAGAGAGAAAGTAGGGAGGAATCCATCCCGTGATTGAGCTCAAACACATTTCCAAGATCTTTCCCACCGCCGACGGAGAATTTCAGGCCCTGACCGACGTGGATCTCACCATCCCCACGGGGGATATTTTTGGCATCGTGGGCATGTCCGGTGCGGGCAAGTCCACCCTGGTCCGGTGCATCAACCTGCTGGAGCGGCCCACCACGGGCCAGGTCCTCATTGACGGCCTGCTGGATGAGAGCGGCAAGGCGGTGGATCTGTGTACCCTGTCCCCCGCCCAGCTGCGGAAGGCCCGCCGGGGCATCAGCATGATCTTTCAACAGTTCAACCTGCTCATGCAGCGCACCTGCCTGGACAACATCTGTTTTCCCATGGAGATCGCCGGAGTGAGCAAGGCCAAGGCCCGGGAGCGGGCCCGGGAGCTGCTGGACACCGTGGGTCTGCCTGACAAGGCGGACGCCTATCCCTCCCAGCTCTCCGGCGGCCAGAAGCAGCGCATTGCCATCGCCCGTGCTCTGGCCTCCAACCCCAAGATCCTGCTCTGTGACGAGGCCACCTCCGCCCTGGACCCCACCACCACCCGCAGCATCCTGCGGCTCATCCAGGACATCAACCGCCGCCTGGGCATCACCGTGGTGGTCATCACCCACGAGATGGCGGTGGTGGAGGAGATCTGTACCCACGTGGCCATTCTGGAGCACGGCCACATGGTGGAGACCGGCTCCGTGGCGGAGGTCTTTTCCAATCCCAAGACCGAGGCCGGCCGTCGGCTGGTCTATCCGGAAGGCGTCCAGATCGACCAGCTGCCCCCGGCGGGTGTGGTCCGCATCGCCTTCAACGGTGGCTCCTCCTACGAGCCCCTGATCGCCTCTCTGGCCATCGACTGCGGCGTGAAGGTGAACATCCTGGGCGCCGATACCCGGAACGTGAATGGCCAGGCCTTCGGCACCATGCTGCTGGGCCTGCCCGAGGACCAAAACGAGGCCGCCAAGGCTATGAATTACTTAAAAGCGCAAAAAGATGTGACGGTGGAGGAGGTGCGCGACTACCATGGCTGAATTTCTCGCTCTTCTGGGCCCTGACGCGGCTGAAGAGGTTCAGTACCTCATCAGCAACGTGCCCTTTGCCATCTGGGAGACCCTCTATTCCACCGTGCTGGCCACCATCTTTGCCTATATCATCGGCCTGCCCCTGGGCGTGCTGCTGGTGGTGGGCGAGGAGGGCGGCGTGCTGCCCCTACCCAAGACTCTGATGACCGTGCTCAACGTGGTGGTCAACCTGCTGCGCTCGGTGCCCTTCCTCATCCTGATGGTGGTGGTATTCCCCCTCTCCCGTGTCCTTTTGGGCACCTCCATCGGCACCAAGGCCACCATCGTCCCGCTGTTCATCGCCGCCTTCCCCTTTGTGGCCCGTCTGGTAGAGGCCTCCATCCGTGAGATGGACCGGGGCATCATCGAGGCCGCCCAGTCCATGGGCTGCTCCCCCTTCCAGATCATCACCAAGGTCATCCTGCCCGAGTGCGTCCCCTCTCTTCTCACCGGATTTGCCACCGCCTTCGTCACCATCCTCAGCTACGGCGCCATGTCCGGCGCCATCGGCGGCGGCGGTCTGGGCGCCATGGCCCTGAACCGGGGCTATACCCGCCACCAGAACATCGTGCTCTGGGGCGCCGTCATCCTGCTGGTGATCCTGGTCCAGATCTTCCAGACCATTGGCACCCGTCTGGCCGTGGGACTGGACCGCCGTCTCTCCGACAAGGGAGGCAAAAAGCGTGGCCGCAAGGTAGCCATGAAAAAGATTAAACAGGACCGCCGCATCCCAGACGGCATGTAAAATTCTATGGGCCGGACAAACACATCGGTTTGTCCGGCCCTCTTTTTGGTGCATAATACCCGCTTGACAGGAGCTCCTTCAGGTTGTAAACTAGGTGCAACCCAAGCGGAACTGAATAACGCCCCTCAAACGCGAAGAAGAGGAGAGTAGGCGGGAAGATACGTTGCAGAGAGCCCGGTATGGTGGGAACGGGTACGGAAGGTCCTGTTGAAGATGGCCTTGGAGCGGTGCGGCTGA
This sequence comes from Intestinimonas sp. HCP28S3_D6, assembly GCF_052065695.1. Classification (NCBI taxonomy): domain Bacteria; kingdom Bacillati; phylum Bacillota; class Clostridia; order Eubacteriales; genus Intestinimonas; species Intestinimonas sp. HCP28S3_D6. Next base: position 58,960 of record NZ_JBQHTM010000007.1, on the reverse strand, counting down.
CTGCGGGAACGCATAGGTCGTGACGGGTGCGCCCGTAAGCGCGCAGGAGTATGCTTGTACTCCATAAGGCCCCTGTCGTGAGGCAGAGGTGAAGCAAGGTGGTACCACGAAGCGTTGGCTTTCGTCCTTGAATTTGATTCAAGGGCGTTTTTTTGTGCTCCGAACTGGGAAAGATCAAAAACAAAAAGGAGAATGAACCATGAAGAAATTTGCCTCTCTGCTCCTGTCCGGCGCCCTGACTGTGGGCCTGCTGGCCGGCTGCTCCGGCGGCACCACTGCCACTCCCACCCCCACCTCCACCGCCAACGGGGATTGGATTGGGCCCACCGAGAGCGCTGCCCCCACTGAGACTGCCACCACCGACCTGTCCGGCACCACCCTGAAGGTGGGCGCCTCCCCCGCCCCCCACGCTGAGATCCTGGAGGTGGTGAAGGACCTGCTGGCCGAGCAGGGCATCACCCTGGAGATCGTGGAGTTTGACGACTACATCCTGCCCAACCAGGCCGTGGAGGACGGCTCCCTGGACGCCAACTACTTCCAGCACATCACCTACATGAACAACTTCAACGTGGAGTATGGCACCCACCTGGCCAGCGCCGCCGCGGTCCACTACGAGCCCTTCGGCATCTACGCCGGCAAGACCGCCAGCCTGGATGAGCTCCAGGACGGCGCCCAGATCGCCGTGCCCAACGACACCACCAACGAGGGCCGCGCCCTGCTGCTCCTCCAGGAGCAGGGCCTCATCACCCTCACCGAGGACTGCGGCCTGGAGCCCACCAAGGACGACATCGCCGAGAACCCCCACAACTATGAGATCGTGGAGCTGGAGGCCAAGCTGCTGCCCACCACCCTCCAGGACGTGGATATCGCCGTCATCAACGGCAACTACGCCATCGACGCCGGACTGAAGGTGTCTGACGCTCTGGCCATCGAGGCCGCCGACGGCACCGCCGCCACCGCCTACGTGAACGTGCTGGCCGTGAAGGAGGACCGTCTGGACGATCCCGCCATTCAGGCTCTGGCCAAGGCCCTGTGCAGCCAGGAGGTCAAGGACTTCATCGACCAGACCTACGACGGCGCTGTGGTCGCCGTGTTCTAAAGAACCTCAGAAACCCGCTTCGAGCACCGGAGCGGGTTTCTTATTTTTCCTTAATTCCTATTGAATTAATCGGATTTTTGTGATAGACTGAGAAAAAAACTTAGGAGGCATATTCCATGCGTATTGCCCATTCCATTCTGGACCTCATTGGAAACACCCCGCTCCTGGCCCTGGAGCGGTACGCCCCCGGCGCCAAGGTGCTGGCCAAGCTGGAGTCCTTCAACCCCTTGTCCTCGGCCAAGGACCGGGCCGCCCTCTACATGATCCGGGACGCGGAGGAGCGTGGGGTACTCAAGCCCGGCGCTACCATCGTGGAGCCCACCAGCGGCAACACGGGTGTGGGCCTGAGCTACATCGGCCGCATCCTGGGCTACCGGGTGGTCCTCACCATGCCGGAGACCATGAGCCAGGAGCGGCGGAGCCTTCTGGCCGCCCTGGGGGCCGAACTGGTCCTCACCGAGGGGGCCAAGGGCATGGGGGGCGCCATTGCCAAGGCCAATGAGCTGCTGGAGACCCTGCCCGGGGCCTGGATGCCCGACCAGTTCAACAACCCGGCCAACGCCAAGGCCCACTATGAAGCCACCGGCCCTGAGATCTGGCGGGACACGGAAGGCAAGGTGGACGTGCTGGTGGCCGGGGTGGGTTCCGGCGGCACCATCACCGGTGCCGGCCGGTACCTGAAGGAGCAGAACCCCGCCATTCAGGTGGTGGCGGTAGAGCCTGCCGAATCCCCCGTCCTCTCCGGCGGCAAGCCGGGCCCCCACAAGATCCAGGGCATCGGCGCCGGCTTTGTGCCCGGCACCCTGGACCGCTCGGTGGTGGACCGGGTGGTGACCGTTCCCGGAGACGAGGCCATGGCCGCCGGCCGGGCCCTGGCAGAGGCTGAGGGACTGCTGGTGGGTATCTCCTCCGGCGCCGCAGCCTGGGCCGCCAAGTCCCTGGCCGCCCAGCCGGAATTTGCCGGCAAGACCATCGTCACCGTCCTGCCCGACACCGGTGAGCGTTATCTCTCTACCGCCCTCTTCCAGAAGGGGTAAGATTAAAACTAAGGTTTTTGACACGCTGAAAGGCGCTCCGGACTGCCGTCCGGAGCGCCTTTGTTCTGCTTACGATGCCTGGAGCATGTTGGTCATGTCCATGGTGATCTCGGTGGTGTAGGGATTGAGCATGGTATTGAAGATCTCCAGACACTCCTCCCGCTCCAGCTGATAGCACCAGGAGGTACCCCGGTAGCGGACGGTACCGTTGCCTGGTAAGGTGGCGGTGGAGACGCCGTTGTCCAGGTCCAGGCCGGCGGCCTGGGTGGCCAGCCAGATGATGTCGGTGGCGGAGAGATCGGTCTTGACGTTTTTGAGGAAAATGTCCACGTAGTCGGCAATCTTGCCCGGATTTGCCAGCACCTTTTTGCCCACGGCGATGAGGAGCTTCTGTTGAGTCTGGGAGCGGCCCACATCGGTGTAGCCGCTGCCGTCGTTGTTGTGGCGGAACCGGACCACCTCCATGGCCTCCTGGCCGTCCAGGTGGGTCATGCCCTCCTTGTAGTGGATGGAGAGGGGGGGATTGGCGGTGGGGTCGTCGTAGTTCATGTCGCAGGGGACATAGAAGTCCACGCCGCCCACGGCGTTGACCAGCCGTTGGAAGCCGTTGAGGTTCACCGTCACATAGTGGTCGATGGGGATGCCGATGAGGTCGGAGACCACGTCCTTGAGCCCGTCAATGCCGTCAGAGGCGTAGACGCTGTTGATCTTGGGGATCTTCCGGTCCACCAGTGTGTCCCGGGGGATGGAGACCACCCCCATCTTCTGGTTGGACGTGTCATAGGCCACCACCATGATGGTGTCGGTGTTGCCGCCACCCTCGTCGGTGGCCGCCAGCAGGAAGGTGTAAAAGCCCTCTTTGCGTACCAACGGCGTAGGAGTGGGGAGGGCGCTCTCGTCCTCCTCGGTATCCGGGTCATCGGTCACGGCGGTGGGCTGGGGCACTGCTGCGGTGGGGGGCGCCGCCTGTTCGGGGGGCTTCACCAGAGCCTTGTAGGCACAGAAGAATACCACGATGAGAGCGGAGAGGACCACTACCGTCCGGTAGAGGGTGCGAAACATCCGCCCCAGGGGAGAGCCTCGCCGTTTCTTTTTCTTTTTGATCAGCCGCTTTGCCAACGCACATCCAACCTCTCGATTATGTCAACGACTATCAGTATACTGATTTTGACGTGGACAGGCAAGCAAAAGTTTTCGACGATCCCCGTATTTTTCAAAAAATCCCTTGACAGGCAGGCATTACCCCACCAAGACCTTTCCTTACCGGAGCAGAGGACGGTAGAGCGCTCTGACGGAGCAGTTGCAAATCCAGGCATATCCGGCGGGAGCTCTTTGGCCGTTCCGGCGTCTACTGGCAAGTTACCTAAAAATACAGGGGGAAATTCGGCATGGGTTCTCCTTGACGGTGGCAGGCAGATAGAGTATCATAGATTCACCGCCGCAAAAGAAAACCACAATATATAGTATGTAGTTGCATTTACATAATACCAAATAAACGGGCCCTCTCCGGAGGGCTCTTTCCATGGAAGCACGAAGGAGGAGCGCAAAGAAATGACCATGACCAGCATCCGAAAGCGGGACGGCCGCATCGCCCCCTTTGACGAGGGGAAGATCGCCGGCGCCATCACCAAGGCCTTTGACGCCACCTATAAGCCGGGCTACGGGGAGACGGCCCTCCGCCTGGCCGACGAGGTGGTGTCCATTCTGGAGCTGGAGGGGGAGCCCCAGCCCGACGTGGAGCACATCCAGGACCTGGTGGAGCGGGTGCTCATGGACAACGGCTATGTCCAGACGGCCAAGGCCTACATTCTCTACCGGAACGAGCGGAGCAAGGCCCGGGAGATGAACACCCGGCTCATGAAGGTGTATGAGGACATCACCTTCTCGGCGGCCAAGGACTCCGACATCAAGCGTGAGAACGCCAACATCGACGGCGATACCGCCATGGGCAGCATGCTCAAGTTCGGCTCCGAGGGCGCCAAGCAGTTCTATGATATGTTTGTCCTGAACCCGGAGCACGCCAAGGCCCACCGGGAGGGTGACATTCACATCCACGACCTGGATTTCCTCACCCTCACCACCACCTGCTGCCAGATCGACATCCAGAAGCTCTTCAAGGGGGGCTTCTCCACCGGTCACGGCACCCTGCGGGAGCCCAACGACATCTCCTCCTACGCCGCCCTGGCCTGCATCGCCATCCAGTCCAACCAGAACGACCAGCACGGGGGCCAGTCCATCGTGAACTTCGACTACGGCATGGCCGACGGTGTGCGCAAGACGTTTAAGCGGGTATACCGCCAGAACCTGGCTCGGGCCCTCACTCTTCTGGCCGACGACGCCGACCCGGAGCAGGCCCTGAAGGGGATCATGGCCCGGATCGAGGCCGATACCGGCCTGTGCCCCACCCTCAGCGGGAATGAGGCCTATTTTGCCGCCGAGCGCTCCGCACTGGTGCCGGAGTTCGGGGACGAGGCCACGGTGGCCAGGGCCCAGGCCTTCGCCCAGCAGCGGGCGGAGAAGGAGACCGACCGGGCCACCTATCAGGCCATGGAGGCCCTCATCCACAACCTGAACACCATGCACTCCCGTGCCGGCGCCCAAACCCCCTTCTCCTCCATCAACTACGGCATGGACACCTCCCCCGAGGGTCGGCTGGTGATGAAGAACATCCTCCTCACCACCGAGGCGGGACTGGGCGGCGGCGAGACGCCCATTTTCCCCATCCAGATCTTCCGTGTGAAGGAGGGGGTCAACTACAACCCCGGGGAGCCCAACTACGACCTCTTCCAGCTGGCCATCCGGTGTTCGGCCAAGCGGCTCTTCCCCAACTTCTCCTTTATCGACGCCCCCTTCAACCTGCAATATTACAAGCCCGGCCACCCCGAGACCGAGATCGCCTATATGGGCTGCCGCACCCGGGTCATCGGCAACGTGTATGACCCCGAGCGGGAGATCTGCAACGGCCGGGGCAACCTGTCCTTTACCACCGTCAACCTGCCCCGGCTGGCCATCAAGGCCAAGGGGGACCTGAACACCTTCTTCGAGTCCCTGGACCGGATGATGGACCTGTGCGTGGACCAGTTGCTGGAGCGCTTTGAGATCCAGTGCCGGAAGCATGTCTACAACTCCCCCTTCCTCATGGGTCAGGGGGTATGGCTGGACAGTGACAAGCTGGACTGGTCCGACGAGGTCCGGGAGGTCCTGAAGCACGGCACCCTGTCCGTGGGCTTCATCGGTCTGGCCGAGACCCTGAAAGCCCTCATCGGCGCCCACCACGGCGAGAGCGAGAAGGCCCGGGTGCTGGGTCTGGAGATCGTGGGGCATATGCGTGCCCGGATGGACGCCGAGAGCGAAAAGCGGGGACTCAACTTCTCCCTGCTGGCCACCCCGGCGGAGGGCCTCTCCGGCCGGTTTGTCCGCATCGACAAGGAGAAGTACGGCGTCATTGAGGGAGTCACCGACCGGGAGTACTACACCAACTCCTTCCACGTGCCGGTGTATTATCCCATCTCCGCCTACGACAAAATCAAGATTGAGGCCCCCTATCACGCCCTCACCAACGCCGGCCACATCAGCTACATCGAGATGGACGGCGACCCCACCGACAACCTGGAGGCCTTTGAGAAGGTCATCCGCTGCATGAAGGAGAGCGGCATCGGCTACGGCAGCGTAAACCACCCGGTGGACCGGGACCCGGTGTGCGGCTTCTCCGGCATCATCGGGGACCAGTGCCCCGGCTGCGGCCGCACCGAGGCCGACGGGGTGCCTTTTGAGCGCATCCGCCGCATCACCGGCTATCTGGTGGGTACCCTGGACCGGTTCAACAACGCCAAGCGAGCGGAGGAGCACGACCGGGTCAAGCACAGCGTGTAAGGGGATGGAAGAGATGAAAGAAGCGAGCATCCGCCTGCGGCGGGGGGAGGGCCGGTCCTTCAAGGCCGGCGGTCCCTGGATCTATGACAACGAGATCGGTGAGATTTTAGGGGACCCCGCCGACGGAGACGTGGTGGCCATCGAGGACTACAACGGCTATCCGCTGGGTGTAGGCTTTCTCAACCGGGCCTCCACCATCGCCGTGCGGGTCCTGTCCCGGAAGCCGGGCACCGTTATCGACGAGGCTTTTCTGGAGTCCCGGGTCCGGGCGGCCTGGGCCTACCGGAAGGATACGGTGGACACCTCCTCCTGCCGGGTGATCTTTGGGGAGGCTGACTTCCTCCCCGGCCTGGTGGTGGACAAGTTCTCTGATGTGCTGGTGGTGGAGTCCCTGGCCCTGGGCATCGACCGGCTGAAAAAGACCATTCTGGACCTCCTGGTGAAGGTCCTGGCCGAGGACGGCATCGCCATCCGGGGCATCTACGAGCGCAGCGACGCCAAGGTGCGTCTGAAGGAAGGCATGGAGCGGGTGAAGGGCTTTCTCTCCGAGCCCTTCGACCCCATGGTGGAGATCGTGGAGAACGGGGTCCGCTACCAAGTGGACGTGGCCGACGGCCAGAAAACCGGCTTCTTCCTGGACCAGAAGTACAACCGTCTGGCCATCCAGCCCCTGGCCAAGGGCGGGAAGGTGCTGGACTGCTTTACCCACACCGGGGCCTTCGCCCTCAACGCCGCCAAGGGCGGCGCCCGGGAGGTGCTGGGGGTGGACGCCTCCCAGCTGGGGGTGGATCAGGCCACCCGCAACGCCGGGCTCAACGGCATGAGCGACCGGGTCCGGTTCGAGTGCCACGACGTGTTCGAGCTGCTGCCCGCGCTGGAGAAGCAGGGGGAGCGGTTTGACCTGGTGATCCTGGACCCGCCCGCCTTCACCAAATCCCGCTCCTCGGTGAAGAAGGCGGTGACCGGCTACCGGGAGATCAATCTGCGGGGCATCAAACTGGTGAAGAACGGCGGCTATCTGGCCACCTGCTCCTGCTCCCACTTCATGACCCCGGAGCTGTTTACGAAAACCATCGGGGAGGCCGCCCGTGACGCCCGCCGCCGTCTGCGGCAGGTGGAGTACCGCACCCAGTCCCCCGACCATCCGGTGCTGTGGGGCGCCGACCAGTCCCTCTACCTGAAGTTCTACATCTTCCAGGTGGTGGACGATCAATAAACAAAACGGGCTGCTTTGCAGCCCGTTTTTTCAAAGAAGGCAGGTTTTTGTCATGCGCATCGCCAATACGGTATCCGACTCCATCGTGGACGGCCCCGGTCTGCGGTTCACCGTCTTCACCCAGGGCTGTCCCCACCACTGTCCTGGCTGCCACAACCCGGACACCCACGACCCCGCCGGGGGCCGGGAGGTGACCGTGGCCGAGCTTGCCCGGCGGATGGCGGGCAATCCCCTCACCGACGGCCTCACTCTCTCCGGCGGGGAGCCCTTCCTCCAGGCGGAGGACTGCGCCGCCCTGGCCCGGCTGGCCCGGGAAAGGGGCTTGAACGTGTGGACCTATACGGGGTATACTTATGAGAGACTGCTGGAGGGGGACCTGCCCGGGGCCCTGGCCCTGCTGGAGCAGACCGATGTGCTGGTGGACGGTCCCTTCCTGCTCTCGGAGAAGTCCTACGAGGCCCTGTTCCGGGGCAGCGCCAACCAGCGGCTCATCGATGTAAAAAAGAGCCGGGTGGCTGGCCGCGTGGTGCTGTGGAGCCGCCCCGACCCTCTGGCCCACTTTACCGTCCCGGAGTCGTGAAAGGAGGCAGCCATGACCATTTCTGAGCTGGAAGGACGTTTTCTGGACCGGGTCCCCGGCATCATGGGGGTGCGCACCCACTACGCTGTGCTGGTGCCTGTGGTGGAGTGGAACGGCAGGCTCCACCTGCTCTTTGAGGTCCGTTCTGACGCCCTGCGGCGGCAGCCCGGAGAGGTCTGCTTCCCCGGTGGGCGCATGGAGGAGGGGGAAACCCCCACCCAGTGCGCCCTCCGGGAGACGGGTGAGGAGCTGGGCATTCCACCGTCGTCCATCCGCCCCATCGCCCGGCTGGACGATGTGTTCATGCCCTCCCACGGCCTCATGCACCCGGTGCTGGCCCAGGTGGACACCGGCGCGGTGGTCCACATGCAGGCCAGCGCCGCCGAGGTGAAGGAGACCTTCCTGGTACCCGCCGACTTTTTCCGGGATCAGCCGCCCCTCCTCTACAATTTTCCCCTGGTGCCCAAGGTGGACGACGACTTTCCCTACGACCTCATTGGCTTCCCCGAGGGCTATCCCTGGCGGACAGGCACCCATCAGGTGCCCATCTGGACCTACAAGGGCCACGCCATCTGGGGCCTCACCGCCCGTATCCTCCTGTGGAACTTCACAGACCGCGGGCAAAATAGTCCTGCCGCCGGGTCTCTCTGAAACCGAAGGACTCATAGAGGGCACGGGCAGGCCGGTTTCCGCTGTCCACCTCCACCACCAGGGCCCTGTCCCGGGGCAGCACGGCCAGCAGACCGGCCATGAGCCGCCGCCCCAGGCCCTGTCCCTTCCGGGCGGGGTCCACCGCCACGCTATAGATGGACAGGCCCTCCGCTGCCGGGCCCACCCCGGCCGCGGCCAGGAGCCGCTCTCCCTCCCATAACCCCCAGCACTGCCGGGCCGGATCGGAGAGGGTGTTTTCCGCCATGGAGAGGGCCTCCGCCGGGGTGTCGCCGAAGGCCGCCTCCGTGAGGGCGGCCACCCGCTCCAGGTCCGGGAGACCGGCCAGCCGCAGGGCGGGGTCTTTCGTCCCTTCCGGCCGAGGCCCTTTGCACACCATCACGTACTCGCTGTGGTCCAGGGCCAGTCCCCAGCGGGCCGCCACCGCCTGACCGTCGCCGCTCTCCCCGCCGCAGACCAGGAGGAGCCGCTTTGCCCCCTGAGCCCGGCAGGCGACCTCCGCCTCTGCGAGGAGGGCGGAGAAGATCCCCTTCCGCCGGTGTTCGGTGGGGACGAAGACGCTCACCTGGGCGGTATGGCCCAAAGGGATGAAGAGGGTGAGGGAGCCTATCAGCCTGCCCCCCTCCCAGGCCTGAAAGCCGCCGAGCAGGCCGGCGGGCCCTCCCGGAGCCAGGGTGGTGACGGCGCGGATGTCCATGCGATCATTCCTTTTCTCTTTTTTTTCATTTTTCTCATTTTAGCACAAAAGGGGGCCAAGGGCCATGGAGCGGACGGAGCGGCTGGGCCGCTATACCCTCCTTCTGACGGAGGACTGCTTTCCCCTGGGGGGCGACAGCCTGGCTCTGGGCCGGTTCGCCACGGTGCGCCGCCGGTGGAAGGTGTGCGACCTGGGCTGCGGCTCGGGGGTGCTGGGCCTGCTGCTGCTGGACAGGGAGGAGAGCCTCTCTCTCACCGGGGTGGAGGTCTCCCCCGCCGCCGCCGACGTGGCCCGGCAAACCTTTGCCCGAAACGGCCTGGACGCCCGGGTGGTCACCGGGGACCTGCGGGACCGGCGGCTCTTTCCCGCCAACGCCTTCGACCTGGTGATCTCCAATCCCCCCTGGTTCCCCACCGGGGCAGGGAAGTCCGGGGGACCGGCCCGCAGTGAGGAGGGGTGCACCCTCACGGAGCTGTGCGCCACCGCCGGATACCTGACCCGGCCCGGGGGCCGGTTCGCCCTGGTCCACCGTCCGGAGCGCCTGCCCGACCTCTTCGCCGCCCTGCGGGACCACGGCCTGGAGCCCAAGCGTATGGTCCTCCTCCAGCACAGCCTCTCCGCGCCCCCCTCCGCCGCTCTGGTGGAGGCGGTGCGCCAGGGCCGTCCCGGCCTGGAGGTGCTGCCTGTGCAGTTACAGGAGGGGCCCCAGTCCGGCGCCGGTCCGCAGGCCTAACAGGAACCCCTGGCAGGCGTAGCGCCGCAGCACCGCCTCCACATCCCGCCGCTGCTCCGGCGTAACGCTGCCATCCAGCAGGGAGCAGCGGAGAGTGTCCCCGTCGTCCATGGGCTGGGCCAGGATGTGGGGGTGGATGTAGTGGTCGTAGAGCCAACACAGGAAATCATTCATTTCTATCCCTCCTTAAACACACAATTTAATTGTGTGTTTATTATATGCAGAGGGAACTATTTTGTCAAGAGGGGGGATCCGCATGGAGCCTTTGACCACCTTTGCCGCCCGACTCAGAGCCCTGCGTCGGCAGAAAAAACAGACCCAGAAGGACATGGCGGCGCTGCTGGGCTGTACCGTCAGCAACTATCAGAAGATGGAATACGGCCAGGTCAACATCCCCATCACTACCCTCATGGCCCTTGCCGACTATTTTAGCGTTTCAACTGACTACCTGTTGGGCCGTGCGGAAGGGGAGCTGAGAGAGAAATAATGGACTTTTCCGTTTTCTCCGCCCGTCTGCGGGCACTCCGAAAGGAGAAAAAGGCCACCCAGGAGGACCTTGCCCGTCTTTTGAGCGTGACTACCAACCACTATCAAAAGATCGAATACGGCCAGATCAACATTTCCGTGACAGCGCTGGACGCCCTTGCCGACTACTTCGGCGTCACCACCGACTATCTGCTGGGCCGGTCGGAAGAATAATCATGTACAGGAGGCATCATCATGCCCGGAACCCTCTACCTTGTCCCCACCCCCATCGGCAACCTGGGGGATATTTCGGCCCGGATGGCCGACACCCTGGCCGAGGCGGACTTTATCGCCGCCGAGGACACCCGGGTGACCCTGAAGCTCCTCAACCACCTGGGGATTAAAAAGCCTCTGGTGAGCTACTACCGCCACAACACCGGCGAGAGCGGCGCCGCTGTCCTGAGCCGCCTCCTGGCGGGGGAAAGCTGCGCTCTGGTCACCGACGCCGGCACCCCGGCCATCAGCGACCCCGGAGAGGACCTGGTCCGCCAGTGCGCCGGAGAGGGCATCCCCGTGGTCTCTATCCCCGGCCCCTGCGCCCTCATCACCGCCCTGGCCGCCTCCGGGCTGCCCACGGGGCGCTTTACCTTTGAGGGCTTTCTGGCCATGAACAAGAAAAACCGCCGGGCCCACCTGGAAGAGCTGAAGGGAGAGACCCGGACCATGCTCTTCTACGAGGCGCCCCACAAGCTCCAATCCACCCTGGCCGACCTGCTGGACACCTTCGGCCCGGACCGGCGCATCGCCCTGTGTCGGGAGCTCACCAAGCTCCACGAGGAGATCCGCCGCACCACCCTGGGGGAGGCGGTGGCCTGGTACGAAGAAAATCCCCCCAAGGGGGAGTTTGTACTGGTGGTAGAGGGCGGCACGCCCAAGGCCGAAAATGTCCCCACTCTGGAGACAGGCCTCCTCCGTGTGGAGGCGCTGCGGACCTCTGGCGCCTCTCTCCGGGATGCTGCCCGGCAGGCGGCGGCAGAGTTGGGGCTCTCCCGCAAGGCGCTCTACGACCTGGCCTTGGGGAAAGGCGCGTCAGATCTCGTCGTTTGAATTCCTTTTTTGTAATTTTATGGTTATCATGCATATACTATTTGTATATACAATCCACAATATAACTTCGGATGCGAAAGACCTTCAGTAATACAAATGGATTTCGACCGAAACCATTCGAACACGAAAAAACATTTGTTATGTAAAATCTACGTAAAAAATCCGGAGCGGCAGCCGCCACTCCGGATTTTTTGTCCACAGGAAAGGGACACCGAATTCATTTATTCATGAGCTCGCGAATGCAGTTGGGGCATACATTCTTCCCCTTAAAATTGATAACATCTTTGGCATCATCACAGAAAATACAGGCAGGCTGGTACTTTTTTAGGACAATGGAGGCCCCATCCACGTAGATCTCCAGGGAGTCCTTTTCTGCAATGTCGAGGGTGCGGCGCAGCTCAATAGGGAGCACGATCCGTCCCAATTCGTCAACTTTCCGTACGATCCCGGTTGATTTCATAGTTCTGTTTTAGCTCCTTCCCAGATAATGGCGGCGCATAAGCGCGTTTCCGGACCAATATCTGTCATGTATTATAACATGTCGTATAGAAAAGTCAATCAGAATATGGAAATCAGTGTAAAAATATGTCTATCTTACGAAAATGGTGGGTCTCGGATATGTTTTAGCCCATTCTGGCATAGATTTCTGAGTGATAGGGGGGCTTGAAAATGGGGATGTCTGGAATCTGGACGGGGATGGTGGCCGTTTCGCTGGTGTGTGCGCTGGCCACCGGTCGGGGTTCGGAGGTGGCCTCCGCCGCCATGGAGGGTGCCTCCGCCGGGGTGGAGCTGTGTCTGGGGATGGCGGGAGCGCTGTGTCTGTGGATGGGGGTCATGGAGGTGCTGCGTCGGACAGGAGCCATGGGGTGTCTCTCCCGGCTGCTGCGGCCGGTATTGAGCCGGCTCTACCCGGACTTCGCCCGGGACAGCGGCGTGATGGACGCCATCTCGGCCAATGTGTCGGCCAACCTGCTGGGTCTGGGGAACGCTGCCACCCCCTTAGGGTTGGATGCCGCCCGCCGCATGAGCCGCCGCTCGCCGGGGGTGGCCTCCGACGCCCTGTGCATGCTGGTGGTGTGCAACACTGCCTCCATCCAGCTCATCCCCACCACAGTGGCGGCGGTGCGGGCGGGGGCGGGAAGTACCGCCCCCTTTGACATCCTGCCGGCAGTGTGGCTGGCCTCGGCCCTATCGGTGACGGCGGGTATCCTGGCCGCCCGGCTTTTCGCGCGGCTGTGGAGGGACTGATGATGGATGTGCTTGAACTCACCGTCCCCCTTCTGCTGGCGGGGGCGGCCCTGCTGGGCCTGTGGCGCCGGGTGGACGTGTATGACGCCCTTCTCACCGGGGCCGCCGACGGCCTGGGGGTCCTTATCCGCATCGTCCCCGCCCTCATCGCCCTGCTGACGGCGGTGTGGATGCTCCGGGCTTCGGGAGCCTTGGAGCTGCTGGCGGGGCTTCTGGCCCCGGTGCTGGAAAACCTGGGCATCCCCCCGGAGACCGTAGCCCTTTTGCTGGTGCGTCCCGTAAGTGGCAGCGCCGCCCTGGGGGTGGGGGCCGACCTCATCCGTACCTATGGCCCCGACTCCACCGTGGGCCGGACAGCGGCGGTGATGCTGGGCTCCACCGAGACCACCTTCTACACCGTGGCCGTCTACTTCAGCGCCGCCGGCATCAAAAAGACCCGGTACGCCGTCCCCGCTGCCCTGTGCGCCGACCTGGCCGGCTTCGTCTCGGCGTCCTGGGCGGTGCGGCTCTTTTTCCCCACATGACAAAAGAGCGGGCGGACCCAACAGGTCCGCCCGCCCTTTTGCTGTTCAGGTGTCGAAGGAGCCGTCCCACACCGGCAGATTGGTGAGGAAACGTCCCTCCACCGCCGGCACATAGTAGGCCCCGAAGGTCTGGAGGCCGTCCTCCTCCGTCTCCTCCGGAAGCCGGACGTAGAAGCGGTAGTAGGGCATCCAGCAGCCCTCCAGCGCCCCGTTCCGGTAGACCAGCTCCACCTTCTCCACGTACTCCAGCCCCGGCAGCTCATAGGGCACGCTGGTGATGTAGTGGCCCTCTCCCAGCAGCGCCTGCGCCTCCTCCACTGTGATGATGGGGTAGTCCCCAAGCTTCTGGGAGAGGTCGGCCTGGTAAAACCGGATCATCCACAGCCGCCCCTCCTCGTCCGGGTAGAAGGCCACCCGGCGGAAGTGATAGCCCACCAGCTGGTTGGTGAGGTCCCCCACCCCTTCGTAGACTTCGATCTGATACCCCTGCTCCCGGTAGATGTTGTAGTCGCCGCCCCAGAGGCTGAGGGTGGGCGTTTCCATGTCCAGCAGGGTATCGTAGGTCTCCATCAGGTATTCTCCCGCCGCCTCCATAGCGTCACAGGGGGCGTGGTAGCCAAAGTCATATCCCTCCGGCAGGGGGCGCGGGGGCTCGAACTCCAGGGTGACGGGCAGGATGCTGGTCACATCCAGGGTGAGCCCCTCCCCCCGGATGGTCAGCGCCCCCCAGTCAGTCTCCTCGATCTCCGCCCCCTCCAGGCCCAGGCGGCCGGCCGCCTCCTCCAGGGCGGCCTCCATGGCTGCCCGGTCCCCCACCGGCTGTCCGTATTCATCCAGCTCCAGCGGATTTGTGTACACGGGCAGGATGGTGAGCCCGGCCTCCTCCGTCCAGGGGTTGCCGCTGACCAGCTGGGAGATGTCGTAGGCCATGTAGCCCTCAAAGCCCATGCCCGTCTCCCCCAGCTCAATGGTGAGCATGGGCAGGCCGTCCACCGTGGGGACGGGGGCGGCGGTGGTCTGCTCTGTCTCTATCGGAGCCGTAGTCTCTGCCACCGGGGCGGTGGTCTCCGCCGCCGGGGTGGGGACCGGCTCCGCCGGACCGCCGCCCCAGCGGATTGCCCCGAAGAGCACCACCCCGGCGCAGGCCGCCAGGGCGGCCAAGCCCTTCCAATGGTTCCGTCTCACACCTCCGGCACCCCGAACGGCGTCCGTCTCCTCCAGGAGGTCGTCGCCGATGTAGGCCATGGCGTCACTGATGTCCTCCCGCTTCATACCGAAAACCCCTCCCTTCGCAGGTGCTCCCGCAGCCCCAGTCGAGTCCGGTGGAGAAGGCTCTTGGCTTGGGACAGGCCCAGGCCCTGGTCGACCGCCACCGCCCGGATGGGGTCCATGTAGTAGTACCGGGCCACGAAAGCCCGGCGGGCCGGGGGAGGAAGGGTACGGAGGTAGGTGTCGATGGCCTCCCCCAGCAGGTGGAGGTCCACCGCCTCCTGGGTGGCGTCCCCGTCGGAGAGGCATTCGGCCAATTCTTCCAGGGAGAGGGCGTACTCCGACGCCTGGCGCTTCTGCCGGTGCCTGTGGCGGAAGCGGTCGATGGCGCAGCCCCGGACGATCTTCCCCAGGTAGGTGGAGAGCACCGTCGGCCGCTGGATGGGCATAGAGTTCCACGCCTTGAGATAGGTGTCGTTGACGCACTCCTCGCCCTCCTCCCGGTCGTAAAGGATTTGCCAGGCGATCTTGCTGAGATAGGCTCCATACTTTCCCTGGGTGACCCGGATGGCCTCCTGGTTCCGCTGCCAGTAGAGCGCAACGATGGCCTTGTCCTCCATATATAATCCTCCCTTCTGCCCTATATCCCGACAAACGGAGCCGTATGGTTGCACTAAGGCAGAATTTTTTTAAGAAAAACGGCGCGCGGAAAACCGCACGCCGTTTTGGCTTCATTGGCTGTTTTTTTCCTGTCGGGTCAGACGCTTACGCACGTCCCGCTTCAGCAGGGCGTAGAGGATGGAGGCCACCGGCACGCTGAGGAGAACGCCGGCCAGGTCGAAGAGACCGCCGCCCACGGTGACGGCGGTGAGGACCCAGATGCCGGGGAGTCCCAGGGAAGTCCCCACCACTCGCGGGTAGATGACATTGCCCTCGATCTGCTGGAGGCAGACCAGGAAGATGAGGAAGATGAGGGCGTCGATGGGGTCCACCATGACCAGCAGCAAGGCGGAGGTGATGGCACCCACATAGGCGCCCACCACGGGCACCAGAGCGGAAACGCCGATGAGTACAGCGATGAGGAGGGCGTAGTCCAGCCGCAGGATGAGCATGCCGAGGAAGGTAAGTCCACCCAGAATACATGCCTCTGTGATTTGGCCACTGACAAAGCGGCTGAAGGTATCGGCGGTGAGGGAAGCTACATCCAGCACCACATTGTAGACCTTTTTAGGGGCGTATGCCTTGAGGACCCGGCGGCACTGTCCCAGGAGGGTGTCCTTGCCGGAGAGCATATAGACGGAGAAGACCAGAGCCAGCACCATGGTGACCACCACGGAGACCAGTCCGCTGGTGAGAGAGAGGAGCTGAGGGACGGCGGTGGAGAGGGCAGAGAAGAGGCTGTTGACGAATTCCCGCAGCGTCTGACCAAACTGGGAGAGGTCCAGCTCCTCCAGATGGAGCCAGGCCGTGATGTCGTTGATCCAGACTTGGACCTGGGCCAGATAGCTGCTGAGGTTGGCGGCGAAGCGGCCCACGCTGCTGGTGAGCTGGGGAATGACAAAGGCGAAGATGGCGGCAACCACGCCGATCAGAAGCACATAGGAGAGGGCCACAGCCAGAGGAAGGCTGAAACCGGTCAGAGGTGTGCCTTTCAGGCCACGGTCCAACGTCCGCCGGAAGAAGGCACAGGGCCTCGACAGAATAAAGGCAATGGCCAAGCCGGCAAAGAGTGGGGTCAGCTGGGAGAGGATCAGACGGACCATGTGCCAGAGGTCGTCGAACCTGACGATCACGAAAACCAGCCCCACGGTGAAGGTGATGAGGAGTAGGATGCTGCGGAACATTTTTTTGTCCATGGAGGAATTTCCATCCTTATCCGTATGATTTGGGTGACACCAATATAGCATCTCCCCCATGGGGAAGTCAATGCACCACCGGCAAGATGAGAAAAAAGCTCACTCCAGATCCATGTGCCGTTTCCGGTCGGCGGACCAGGCCAGTTTCTTGGTGAGGGCGGCGGTGTCACCCCGCTCCAGCACCTGGCGGTAGGCCCGCAGGTTGTCCTCCAGGTTACGGATGACCTTGGTGAGGGCGGAGGCATTCATGGAGAAGAGCTCGGTCCACAGGGGGACATCCAGGGCGGCAACCCGGGTGCAATCCCGAAAGGAGCCGCCCTCAAAGCCCCTGCATTCGAAGAGGTCGGGGTCGTCGCACACCGCCACAGCCATGATATGCATGACCTGGCTGGTATAGGCGATGATGGCGTCATGTTTTTGGGTGGTGGTCTCTACTACGTCCCGACAGCCGATGTAGGCGGCGATACGCCGGAGAAGGTCCAGGTGCTCGGGACGGTGTCCGGGCCGTGGGGTGAGGATGTAGTGGGCACCCCGGAAGAGATCTCCGTCAGCGTGGAAGATACCCGAGGTCTCCTTGCCGGCCATGGGATGGCCGCCAATGAAATCCACCTCGTGGGGTAGTACGGCGGCGGCGTCCACGATGGCGGTCTTGATGCCACACACGTCGGTGACAAGGCTGCCAGGCTTGAAGTCTCCCCGGTGGGTCTGGAGGAAGTCCACGATGGCGCCGGGGTGGAGGCAGAGAAAGACCACATCGGCGGTGGCGATGACCGCCCCGGCGTCGTCGGTGAAGCGGTCGGCCACATTGTGGGCGGCGGCAAAGTCCAGGGTGGCGGGGGAATTGTCCACCCCCACGATCTCAAAGTCCTCAAAGCCCCGGAGGGCCATGGCCATTGAGCCGCCAATGAGGCCCAGGCCAATAATGGCAATGGTTTTATTCATTGGAAAAACCTCCTAAAAGCCGCAGCAAATCGGGCGGCTCTTTCGCGCGTATGCGCGTCCAAGCGTTTTGCCGGAACCGACAAAACCTTGATGCCGGGGCAATTCATTTGCCCCGAGCAGATGAAATCCAATGGGGTCCCCGCCAGACTTCAGTCCGGTGGGGCGCCGCCAATGAGGCACAGGCCAATGATGGCAATCGTTTTATTCATTGGAAAAACCTCCTGAAAGCCGCAACGAATCGGGCGGCTCATTCGCGCGCAGGCGCGTCCAAGCGTTTTGCCGGAACCGGCAAAACCTTGATGCCGGGGCAATTCATTTGCCCCGAGCAGATGATATCCAATGGGGTCCCCCGCCGGACTTCAGTCCGGTGGGGCGCCGCCAATGAGGCCCAGGACGATAATGGCGACCTGTTTTTTCATCGTCCCTTCTTCCTCAGATCGTCCGGCCCACGCAGGGGGCCAGGGTGCGCAGCTTGCCCATAAGGCCGTCGAACTGGGCGGGGGTGATGGACTGGGCGCCGTCGCACTTGGCGTGAGGGGGATCGTTGTGGACCTCGATGATGAGGCCGTCGGCGCCGGCGGCCACGGCGGCCAGGCTCATGCGCTCCACCATCCAGGCCTGGCCGCAGGCATGGGAGGGGTCCACCACCACGGGGAGGTGGGAGAGCTTTTTGACCGCCAGCACAGCTGAGAGGTCCAGGGTGTTGCGGGTGAAGGTCTCGAAGGTGCGGATACCCCGCTCGCAGAGGATGACCTTGTCGTTGCCGCCGGCCATGATGTACTCGGCGGACATGAGCCACTCCTCGATGGTGGAGGAGAGGCCCCGCTTGAGGAGGATGGGCTTGGTGGTGCGGCCCAGCTGCTTGAGGAGGTCGAAGTTCTGCATGTTGCGGGCGCCCACCTGGATGACATCCACACACATCTCGAACATCTCGATATTGTCGGTGGACATGATCTCGGTGACGATGGGCAATCCGGTGGCGGTACGGGCCTCCTGGAGGAGGCGAATGCCGTCGTTGCCCATGCCCTGGAAGGAGTAGGGGGAGGTGCGTGGCTTGAAGGCGCCGCCCCGGAGGGCGGAGGCGCCGCTCTGCTTGACGGCCTGGGCCACGGCCACGATCTGCTCCTCGCTCTCCACGGAGCAGGGGCCGGCGATGACGGCCAGCTTTTCGCCGCCAATCCGGGCGCCGCCGCCCAGGTCAATGACGGTGTCCTCGGGGTGGTATTTTCGGTTGGCCTTCTTGTAGGGTTCGGTGACCCGCATGACCCGTTCCACACCGGGGAGCAGAGAGAGCTTTTCCTGATCGATGTGGGAGGGATCTCCCTCAGCGCCCAAAATGGTGGTCTCAGAGCCCTTGGAGACCATAACCTTGACGCCGCCCTCCTCCATGGCGTGGATAGCGGATGCCAGCTGCTCCTCGGAGAAGCCCGGCTTCATAATAACGACCATACTTATTCCTTCCTTTCTGTCGGCACGGATAAGAAAAACGCGGCAGCCCCGGTTGGGACCGCCGCGTTGTGATGTCCACACACATTCATAGCGGGCCAGATCCAGGGCACGACAAAACGCCGTTGCCAGCATAGCGGCAGCGGTAGGAATACCCATAGACGTGACCCTGGAACCGTTTCATGTGACACACTTCCTTCTGTTGTGGTACTTTAGCACTTTTTGCCGTTGAAGTCAAGGCCCATGCACCGAATTTTTTTCCATGCTACCAAAATGCTACCAAGAAATTGCCTCAAACCCTTGGGGCGCAAGGGATTCAAAAAACGGCTGAAATAAAATGCTACCAAGATGCTACCAAGGGAACTTTTTTCATCAAAACGGGCAGTCTTTTCCACATTTTGTGGAAAAGACTGCCCGTTTTTTACGGTGTAAGGGGCGTTATACGCCCGTAGTACGTGAAAAAGTTCGTATTTTCAGGCGTTTGACCCCTAAAACCCCAAATTTTAGAAGGAGGAATTCCGAATGAGAAACCTCAAGCGGGCTCTCAGCCTGGCTCTGGCTTTCGTCATGGTTATGTCCATGATGGTCGTTGGCGCCGGCGCTGTGAGCATTGACGACTTCTCCGACAAGGACGAAATCGTCAACAAAGAGGCCGTGACCACCATGGTCTCTCTGGGCGTCATCAACGGCAAGGATGACGGCTCCTATGATCCCTCCGGGATCGTGACCCGTGCCGAGATGGCGAAGCTGATCGCCGTCACCCTGAACGGCGGCAAGGACCCCACCCTGGGCGCCATCACCGCCAACTTCACCGACACCAAGGGCCACTGGGCTGAGTCCTACATCGCCTACGTGTCCAGCCTGGGTATCATCGACGGCCGCGGCGACGGCACCTTCGGTCCCAACGACCAGGTCACCGGCGCTCAGGCTGCCAAGATGATCCTCACCATGCTGGGCTACCGCAGCGACATCGAGGGCTTTACCGGCGCCAACTGGGCCATCAATGTCCAGACCAAGGGCAACGACATTGACCTGTTCGCCGACATGAAGATCAACCCCGATGAGGGCCTGACCCGTGACGACACTGCCCAGATGCTCTACAACGGCGTCCAGTCCTGGATGGTCGAGTACCGCAACCTGGAGGGCAGCTACGACGGTATCGTGTATCCCCAGCCCCTGAACAAGACCAAGGAAGCCTCCACCGTTCTCGTTGAGAAGTTTGGCGTGGTGAAGGTGGAAGGCGTGGTCGTGGCCAACGACGTGTTCGGCCTGGGCTACAACGCCGCTTCCGAGGGCAAGGCTCAGTTCCGCGACACCAACACCTACCGCACCGATGCCGGCCAGCAGGGCAACTACAATGGCGTCTATCCCGTTGATATCCCCAACGAGTACGTCGGTCAGCGGGTGGTCATCTACGTGAAGTTCCCCAACGCTCTGGCCCCCAACGCTGTGGACTCCGTTGTGGTTGGCAGCCCCATCCTCTCCGATAAGAACACCGTTGTCACCACCGGTGACCGGATGAAGGATGCCGATGCTGTCAAGTCCTTCCTGCGCGACAACAACCTGTCCATCAGCGACAAAGACAGCTCCGTTGCCAACGACGGCAGCCGCTACGAGGGCGTCAAGGACCTGACCAAGGATACCTCCGCCTTTGCTGAGGGCCGTGTCACCAGAGAGGCCGTGGCCGTGAACGATCCCGCCGGCCGCAAGGTGACCTTCATCGACCACACCGGCGACGGCACCGTGGACTACGTCATCACTGAGAATCCCACCCTGGCTCAGGTCACCGTTTACAACGAGACCGACGAGGAGCTGACCATCGCCGGCGATGGCTCCATCTCCTTCAAGGAGATCGCCAACCCCTCCGACGTGGCCAAGGGCGACATGGTCCTGTACGTCAAGTATGACGACACCTACTACCTGTCCAAGCCTGAGACCGTCACCGGCACCGTGACCGCTTTCGTCAACGGCACTCCCACCAAGGTGACCATGGACGGTACCAATTACACCCAGTCCAAGAACGGTCTCAATGCCACTGGTACCACTCTGGAGCGGCTGAACGCCGACCAGGAGCTCATTGGCAACAGCTATGTCTTCTATCTGGATGCCTATGGCAACGTCATTGCTAAGGACCTCTACGAGGAGGAGTTTGGCAACTACGCTCTGGTCATCAACTCCGCCGCTGGCGACGCCGCTGGCACCAACCTGGCCAACTCCGGCGAGGTTAAGCTGATGCTCAACGACGGCTCCACTGGCGTCTACAAGGTCAACATGCTGGCCTCCGCCGGCAAGTTCGGCATCGGCGGCACCGACGACCATAAGGAAGCTGGTATGGCCGCTCTCCTGGTGAACGGCGCCATGGCCGGCGGTATCGTCACCTACGTGGTGGACGGCAGCAACGTGACCATCGGCAAGCCCGATGAGATCAACGACCGCTACCACAGCGTGTACGGCAACGCTGCCGAGCAGGTCAAGCGTGCCACCGCCAGCTACGACATCGTTGACAGCACCGGCGCCACCACCAATGTGGTTGTGACCGACAACACCCTGTTCTTCGTGATCTCTCGCACCGGCACCGGCAACCGCTACTCCCTGATCCAGGGTCTGAGCAATGTGCCTGTCAGCCAGATCACCGGCGCTTCTGTGATTGCTGCTGCTTATCAGACCCGCACCGTGGACAACCACACCACCAACACCGCCAAGGCCGTTGTGGTCAACGACGTGAACGACCAATTCAAGGGCAGCCGTGAGTTTGTCTACATCATCGGCAACTACACCCAGACTCAGGACCAGATCAAGAACAACATCTATGAGTATCCCGCCGTCTTTGAGAGCGGCGAGAAGGGCTCCATCCTGGTGAAGAACGGCACCACCGCTACCGACGAGGTCAACGGCGGCACCGCCACCATCAAGAGCGGCATGATCTACGAGTACCGTATGAACGGCGACTATGCCGAGCTCTTCCTCACCTCCAGCACCCTCAACGGTTATGTCACCTCTCAGGTGAAGGGTAAGTCCATGGAGGTCCGTCTGGGCACCAATGGCTCCGACGCCAACAAGAAGACCCACACCCTGGGCACCACCGTCATCAATGTTGAGGACTCCGACCATGTCTACGTGATGGACAGCGAGCCCACCGACGCCATGTCCGTGGCTTACGGTCTGAACACCGACGGCTATGTCTCCCTCATCTTTGTCCGTGACAGCGATGTCCACTTCCGCACCGTCACCAACTGGACCACCAGCACCCTGAACATCAACGGTGCTAACGTGCCCTCCAAGGGTACCATCCAGGTGGCCAACGGCTTCTCCATCACCGTGAAGGCTGAGAATGGCGCCAACCTGGCCAACGGCACTCTGGTGGGCTGGGCTGACTACGACAGCTCCTCCGCTACCGACGAGTACCTCAAGGGTACCATCTCCAACGGCTCCGGCTCCATCACCATGCCCGCCAACGGCGATGTGAAGATCGGCAGTGTGGTCGGCACCCAGTTCGATCCCACCAAGGATCCCTCTGAGAGCGCCACTGGCACCACCGATCCCTCCACCGGCAAGGTGACCCTGACCCTGAACGGCGAGCTGGTTGATGCCAAGGTGTGGAGCGCCGACGGCAAGACCCAGCTGACCGCCACCAGAACCACCGCTTATGGCGCTGCTTATGAGCTCGCCAAGGACACCTCTGTCATCGTGATCGACTCCGATCTGAGCAGCGGCAAGATTGTCTTTGACAGCAACGGCACTCGGGTGGGTACCGTGGGTTCCCGCAATGACCTGACCATCAAGGTCACCGAGAACATGACCATCAGTGAGACCGACGCCGTGGCCACCTATGCCGTGACCGTTGGTTCTGACGTGACTGTCAAGGGCTTTAAGGACGGCAGCGGCAAGGATCTTACCGCTGTCGCTACTGGTGAAGACAACAACGGCAACACCGTGTACTACTTCGACCAGGCCAAGGCTCCCAAGACCTTCAACGTCTACACCACCGAGGCCAGTGCTGTGGTGCTGACCAAGAACGCTGCTACTCCCTTCGGCGGTACCAGCGGCAACGAGACCAGCATCGCTGTGGCTTCCACCAAGGGTGAGAGCAATGCGAAGGACCTCGTCCTGTACAGCGCTGTGATTAACAGCGACGTGTACCTGTACGCTGCCTCCGCTATTAACTTCACCGCCAGCGAGTATGACACCGTTCCCAACGTGGGCGGCAAGAACCTGACCACTGGCGACTATGTCAAGGTCGGCGCCACTGTCAACATGGTTCTGGATGCCGCAAACGGCTCTGCCGTCATTACCGAGACTGCTACCAGCACCACCGATGTGGCTGACGGCTACGAGGTTGGTGACGCCGATGCGACTCTGAAAGCTGCCTGGACTGTGACCCTGAACAACGTGTCCATCAAGGTCAATGCTGATAACACTACCTACACCAATACTGTGTATGTGGCGGCCGGCACCAACCTGAGCTCCGGCTACACCATCGCCACCGCCGGTACTGCTGGTACTGCTGTCCTCGACACCACCAGCGGCAAGGTGTTCGGTTATAACGCTTACGCTGGCGCTGCTGTGTCTGCCGACCTGACCCTGAGCGCTGCTGTGAAGGTCACCCTGAAGGATACTTCTGCACTCGTGGCTAAACTGGTGAACACCGGTGCTTCCGGCGGTCTGGTTGACATTGCTAAGCAGGAGAGCGGTGCTGCGGAGTTCTACATCCTGCCCGGTCAGACCATTGAGGTCACCGATCCCAATGTCGACGGCGCTATCAAGATCACTGAGGACGCTGGCGGCACTGATGTTACCGAGGGCGTTACCATCGACGGCAACCGCGCTGGTTGGCTGCGCTACCAGGTGAGCACCTTCGACGTGTCTCTGGACGACGCGACCTAATCTTTCCCCGCACATTTTATTCCCAGCAAAAAAGACACCCCGGGCCAAAATGGCCCGGGGTGCCTTTTTTGCATATCAAAGAAACATGACGCCATATTCATATACGGTGGCGGAGCTGCCGCTGGATGTGTCCAGGGTAATGCTGATCTCTGCGGAATCACTGCCTGCCACATCCCCTCCGAACTGGAGTTCCCGGCACTCGATGCCGTCTACCGTTTGAGTGGACCATGCTCCCTGTTTTTCCAGGGCCACGCCGTTGACCGCCATAGTGTAGAGTCCCCCCAGAGCGTATTTCACCCAGGCCACCACCCGGGCCCATTCCGCGCCCCCCAGGGAGAGGCGATAGGTGGTCATGGTGCCCATTTTCCCGGCACCGTTAAGCACCAGAGCACCATTCTGTACCACCAGCCCCCCTGTCAAAGAACTGATGTTGGCCT
Organism: Intestinimonas sp. HCP28S3_D6; assembly: GCF_052065695.1. NCBI lineage: Bacteria > Bacillati > Bacillota > Clostridia > Eubacteriales > Intestinimonas > Intestinimonas sp. HCP28S3_D6. The sequence continues at coordinate 34,938 of NZ_JBQHTM010000007.1, read as the reverse complement.
GGCTGAGAAAGCTGTCCATCAGCAGCGCCCGTCGGTAGCCGTGGTACTTGCTCTCGTAGTAGTCCTTCAATGCCAGGTCGTAGACGGTGTAGGCCAGGTTGGGCACCGCCCGGTAGAGCTCGGTGGCCATGCCGTCCACCCGGCCCAACTCTATGTCCAGCTTACTAAAGTCCTCATTGAAATCCGTCCGCAGGAACTTGTCCTCCGGCACCCACTGGTGGAGCCCGTAGTTCGGTGTGTATGTCGCCATAAAAGCATCCCTCCTCACCCCTGCACGCCCCACCGGTCTATGTTGCACGGCTCTTTTGTCCCCGGGCGGCGCCATGCCCGGGCGGCCTTGCTGGTCCCGGAAATGGTACCGCGCGCACGAAAAACACAAAAGACCCGCTGCCAAGGGAGACGAAAGTTCCCTCTGGCAGCGGGTCTTGTTTTGTGTTCCGTTCTCAGGTGTCCGCCTGCTCCGGGCGGATGTCGCCGGTGACGGCGTTCCAGTAGTAGGCGCCGTTGTCGGTGGTCACGTACCAGGTGGGGATCAGCCGGGTGGGCTCCGTCTGGGCGTCCATGGCGTAGCCGGCGGAAAAGCCGGTGATCTGGCTGCACACACGGCTGTTCTGCTTGACATAGTCGGCAAACCGCAGTAGCAGCGTCACCGTGTCCAGACAGCCCTCACTGCTGACGGGCTGGGGCGTGCCCACCAGGCGGTGGCTGGTGTCCCGCTGGATCTCCCGCAGCTCGCCGTCCTGAAAGACCAGGGTGGCGGTGCAGTCGAAGATGGGGACACCCTCCCAGCTCTCCCGGACGATGACCACCGCCTGCCGGGGCCAGGCGGCGGTGTCGGCCGCCTGCACCTGGGCGTCGATCCCAAGACCCTCCATGAGGGTGAGGGCAAATTCCTCCGGCGTGCTCTCGCCCACCGGATAGGCCCCCTGCACGAACTCCGCGGAAAAGGCGCCGTTGATATAAAATTGAGCGGCGCCGTTGGCCCCCTCATACCGCATGGAGTCCGACGGCGTGGCCGTCAGTTCACCCAGCAGCGCGGCGGCCTGGCTCTGCTCCAGGGCCTGATCCCGCTGCACCACCATGGGCAAAAGCTCCATCTCCTCCGGCAGCAGCTCCCGGTCCAGCTCAATCCGACAGGTGTTCCACAGCACGGTGATGGCATCCTCCCGGGCGTTCTCCGAGTAGCTCTGGATCTCCTGCTGGCGGTGGAGCACCAGCACCAGCAAAAAGAAGTTCACGCAGGCCAGCATGATGATGATGATATTCTTCAGCTTAGACCACTCCAGGATGCCTCGCCTCCTCTCGCGGCGCGGACTCAGAACGCGCCCCAGTCCGCGGTGACCTCGTCGCCGCGCAGATCGTCATAGTAGTAGAGCAGCAGCTCCGAGCCCTGGGCCTTCTGCGCCTCCAGTGCGGCGGTGGCCTGGAGCTCCGGCAGTACCTGGGGCCCCTGCTGCAAGTAGGTGTACTTGCGCAGCTGGAGCTGGAACCCGGTGATGGCGCCGTCGGAAATCTCGATGCGGGCGGCATAGCCCAGCTGTCCCACCAGCACGGCAGCGCCGTCCAGCTGGTAGCCGATGAGGACGGCCACACCGTCCTCCGTCTCCTCCAGGCCCTGGACATACAGCCGCGCGTCCCCGCACAGCGAGGAGGCGGAACTGGTCTGAAAGACACGCTCCACAAAAGCCCAGGCGCTCCCCACCAGCTCCCACTCCGTGGGGTTCTGGCTCAGGCCCTGGAGGGGAAAACGGGGATCGCTGCGCTCGGCGGCCTCGTAGGTCACCTGGCCGCTGTTACTGAAGCGCAGCTTCTCCGAGCCCTCCTGGATGGTGACGCCGTCCCGGCTCCGGTAGGACATAGACTGAGGCTGGAAGGACAAGCTCCGGACCAGAGCCTCAAAGGCGTCGCCGTAGTCCTCCTCGCCGTCGGTGATGGGGACCGGATTGGCCACGGAGAACCGGTCCGGCTGGGGCGGGACACCGCCCCCCAGCAGCGTATAGGGCGCCAGGCTGGCGTAGGCCTCCCCGCTTTGGAAGGCAAAGGAGGCACCGTTGGGCGAGACCCCTGCCACGAACCGCTCCAGCCGCTGGGCCAGATCGGAGGCCGTCTCGGAGACATAGCAATTGCCGGTGTTCTCGTCAATGAAGTAGAGCATCACCCGGCCGTCCTCATCCAGGGTGAGGAGCATCCGGCGGACGCTCTGGGTCAGATCGGTGTTCACTGCCCGGCCGCCGCTGAGCCAGGCCGTCAGGTTGGCCAGCGGCACCCGCCCCAGAAGATCCAGATAGATCCCGGGTCGCTGGGCGCTCAGCGCGGCCTGGAATTCCTCCTCACTGACCTGCTCCGGCGCTCCAGCGCCGGTGAGAGCGTCGGCCAAGGGATTGGTGAACTCCAGAAAGAGGCTGTCCAGAGCGGTGTTGTCGTACTGGATGCCGGCGCTGCCCTGGGCCGTGAGGACCACCATGCGGACCGGGCGGGGCAGGGTGCCCTGGCTCCAGTCCCCCAGCACCTGGCTGGGGGAGACGGGCTCCTCCTCGGAAAAAATGGACTTCAGACCGGACAGCAGGTGGCCGCCGCTGGCGGCGCCGTCTACGTAGAGCTGTGTGCGGCCCAACAGGTACAGCGCCGACAGGGCCAGCAGCACGATGAGCACGTTCTTCCCCCACTCGATGAGGGAGCGATTTTTCTCATTTCCCATGGGCAGGTCCCTCGATGGGCAGCTCGATGCGGATGGTGGTGCCGGGGCCCGGCCGGTCCACCAGGGCGATGATGCCCTCGTGGCGGTCTACGATCTCCTTGGCGATGGAAAGACCCAGGCCGGTGCCGCCCGACTCCCGGGATCGGGCCTTGTCCACCCGGTAGAAGCGCTCAAAGATACGGGGACGGTCGGCCTCGGGGATGCCGATACCGTTGTCGGACACCTCCATCCACACCCGCAGAGGATTCCGTCCGGCGGAAATGGCGATCTGGCCGCCGTCGGGGGTGTACTTGATGGCGTTGGAGACCACGTTCATCATCACCTGGAGCACCCGGTCCCGGTCGCCCACGATGTCGGGAATGTCCGCGGCGATCTCCAGGGTAAGGGTATGGCCGTGGCGCTGGGCGTCCATGAGCACGGCGTTGTAGATGTCCCGGACGGCGGCGGAGAAGGAGAAACGCTCCAGCTTGAGCTCGCTGCGGCCGGAGTCGAACCGGGACAGGGTGAGCAGATCCTGGACGATGTGGGTCATGCGGTCGGACTCGTTGAGGATGACCCCCAGGAAGTTTTTCTCCATGGCAGGGGGAATGTCCCCGGCGCTGTCCACCAGGGTCTCTGCGTAGCTGCGGATGTTGGTGAGGGGGGTGCGCAGCTCGTGGGACACGTTGGCCACAAACTCCCGGCGCATCTCCTCGTTCCGACGCTGGGTGGTGACGTCGTGAATGACTACCATTACGCCGCCCTGGCCGCTCTCCTGGTCAAAGGGCGCCAGCAGCAGCTCCAGGCTCCGGTTTCCGGCGGTGCGCTCGGCCTCCTGGTAGCCGGGCTGATCCAGGCTCAGGATCTGGTCCAGAGGCGCCAGGTCCCCGAAGAGGCTCTCATAGGTGTCCTCGGGCAGGATGCGGCGGCCCAGCATGTCCTCGGCCGCCGGGTTCTTCTGGATCACCCCGCCCTCCCGGCTGAAGGCCACCACGCCGTCGGTCATGTGGAGGAAGAGGGTGTCCAGCTTGTTGCGCTCGTTCTCCGCCTCCCGGATGGTGGCCTGGAGCTGCCGGGCCATGGAGTTGAAGGTGGCGGTGAGCACACCGATCTCGTCCTTGGAGGCCACCTCCAGCTTCCGGGAAAAATCCCCGGAGGCCACCCGCTTGGCGCCGGCGGTGAGCCGCTCGATGGGGGTGATCATGGTCTTGGCCAGCAGGAAGGAGAGAAGCACCGAGGAGATGAGGCCGAAGATCAGCGCCTGGATGATGAGCATGAAGATGGAGCTGTTGAGCTCGGTCACCGTCTGGCGGTTATCGTAGATCTGGATGATGTAGGGCACCTCGCCCCGGGTGATGGGGATGGCCACGTCCATGAAGTCGGCGGTGATGTCGCTGCCGGTGGCCGGTTCCCCGGTGGCCAGCGCCCTGAGCACGTTGGGACTCTTGTCCAGACTCTGGCCCAGCTGGTCGTCGGAGCCCGCCAGATAGGCTCCGGTGGTACCGTCCAGAATAAAATAGTAGCGGGTACGCCCGTCCACGCCCAACTCGCCCATATTGGCCCTGAGCACGTCCTGGAGACCCTCCACGCCGTTCTCCTCCCCCTCATAGGGGCTGGTGAGGTCCTCATAGAGGTCCTGGGCCGAGAACATGCTGCTCATGCGGGTATTAAAGTCGTCCAGGTAGTACCGCACCACAGCGTTCATCAGGAAAGCGCCCACTACCGTCATCAGGGAGATGATGAGCAGCACCATGATGAGCACCAGCTTCATATGGAGAGAGCGAAACATGGGAGCGGACCTCCTTTCTCAGGCGTGATTGGGGCGTGGGAGATGCTCAGGCGTTGAAGAGATAACCCAGGCCGCGGCGGGTCACCACAAACTGGGGACTTGCCGGGTCGTCCATCTCCCCATGCGGCTCCCGCCGCACGGGGACCCCGCAGAGGACTTGACATGCTCAGGGCAAATGAATTGCCCCTGCGCCAAGGTGCCGTAGGCACCCTGTACCGCCTGACGGCGGTCCCATCTGCGATGGGGCCCTGTGGAGGCCGACCCGGCCCGAGCGGTTTAGGGGTTCAGGCGTTGAAGAGGTAGCCCAAACCACGCCTGGTCACCACAAACTGGGGACTCGCCGGGTCGTCCATTCCCCATGGGGCTTCCGCCCCACGGGGACCCCACAGATGACTTCACATGCTCAGGGCAAGTGAATTGCCCCTGCGCCAGAGTGCCGCAGGCACCCTGTACCGCCTGACGGCGGTCCCATCTGCGATGGGGCCCGGTGGTGGACGGCCCGGCCCGAGCAGTTTGAGAATTCAGGCGTTGAAGAGATAACCCAGGCCGCGGCGGGTCACCACAAACTGGGGACTCGCCGGGTCGTCCTCCACTTTTTCGCGCAGGCGGCGGACGGCCACATCCACCGCCCGGACGTCGCCCACGTAGCCCTCGTAGTTCCACACGTTCTCCATGAGGGCCTCCCGGGAGAAGACCTTCCCCGGATTGGAGGCCAGGAACTTCAGCAGCTCATACTCCCGCTGGGTCAGGTCCAGAGGGGCGCCGTCCTTATAGGCCATGAGCAGGTCGGTGTCGATGGTGATGCGCCCCAGCTCCAGACGGCCGGCAGCCGGCTTGGCAGAGGGCTCCGCCGGGACCATGTTGCTGCGTCGGATGTTGGCCTTCACCCGGGCCATGAGCTCCCGCATGGAGAAAGGCTTTGTGATATAGTCGTCGGCCCCCAGCTCCAGGCCCAGGACCTTGTCGGTCTCCTCCTCACGGGCGGTGAGCATGAGGATGGGGGTGGTGCGCCCCGCCTGCCGGATCTCCCGACAGACGTCGAAGCCGTTCTTCTTGGGCAGCATCAGGTCCAGCAGGATGAGGTCGGGGTCCTGCTCCAGAGCCAGCTGCAGCCCGGCCTCCCCGTCGTAGGCCTCCAGGGCGGTATAGCCCTCTTTGGTCAGGTTATAATTGAGAATGTCGACGATGTTCTTCTCGTCCTCCACGATCAGAATGGTCTTTCCCATTTTACGCCTCCCAGCTTGTCCATGTCGGTGTCGGTCACAGGCCCAGCAGCACTTTGGTCTTGAGCAGCCCGGCCACGGTCTTGGCGTCCTGGAGCCGGCCGTCCATGGCCTGCTCCAACAGCGATTCAAAGGGCACCCGGTCCAATTCCAGAAACTCGTCGGGGTCGGGGTGGCAGGGTCCCTGGTGGAGCCCCCGGGCCAGATAGAGGTGAATCACCTCGTCGGAAAAGCCCGGCGAGGACAGCAGTCCGCCTAGATATTCAAAGGAATCGGCGGTGAGACCGGTCTCCTCCTCCAGCTCGCGGATGCCGGCCAGGCGGTGGTCCTCCCCGCGCTCCAGCTTGCCGGCAGGCAGCTCGGTGATGACCTTGCCGAAGGGGTAGCGGAACTGCCGCACCACGGTGACGGTGCCGTTGTCGTGGTAGGGCACCACGCACACGCCGCCCGGATGGGAGACCACCTCACGGCTTGACTCAGCGCCGTTGGGCAGGGTCACCCGATCCACCCTCAGGTCCACGATGACGCCTTTAAAGATCGGCTTGCTGGATACCGTTTTTTCATACATTTCCATGTCCACCGCTCCTGTTTGCAGAATCAAAATCAGTATACCACGGTTTGCTGTGGACTGCAATCACCGGCAGTCTCAGACACACCGGCAAAAGAAAAGATTTCCAGTGGAGAAAGCCGTAACATTCGTGTAAAATTTCTTTTGCTTTTACATACTAGGGATGGTATAATATCATCGCATCGGAGCGGGCACCTGTGGGCGTCCGCCTGTAAAAGAAACATTTACCGGGCCTGGGACCATTTCCCGGCCCTTGACGCGCCCCTTCGGCGAGCCGGAGGGTGCGGGAGAATAGAAGGTGCGGTTTTGACGAAGTATGTGATTCACGGGGGCAGACCGCTGTACGGAGAGATCGAGATCAGCGGCGCCAAAAACGCCGCGGTGGCCATCATTCCCGCCGCCCTGCTGGTGGACGGCGTGTGCCGGATCGAGAACATCCCCCAGATCAGCGACGTGACCCTTCTTTTGAAGATCCTCCAGGAGTTGGGCGCCGATGTGCGCACCGTGGACCGGACCACGGTGGACATCGACTGCACCCACATCCGCAACGCCAAGGTACCCGACGGGATGGCCCGGCAGATCCGGGCCTCCTATTATCTCATCGGCGCCCTGCTGGGCCGGTTCGGCTTCTCCCAGGTGCCGCCTCCGGGAGGCTGCCACCTGGGGGCCCGCCCCATCGACCAGCACATCAAGGGCTTTGTGGCCATGGGGGCCGACGTGGACGTGAGCGGCGGCTATATCAACGCCAGGGCCCAGGGGGGCCGCCTCCAGGGGGGGCAGGTCTACCTGGACATCGTCTCCGTGGGGGCCACCATGAACATCATGCTGGCCGCCGTGCTGGCCAAAGGTATGACCATCATTGAAAACGCCGCCAAGGAGCCCCACATCGTGGATCTGGCCAACTTCCTCAACTCTATGGGGGCCGACATTATGGGGGCCGGCACCGACGTCATCAAGATCCGGGGCGTGGACCGTCTGAGCGGCGGCACCTACTCCATCATTCCCGACCAGATCGAGGCGGGCACCTATATGGCCGCCGTAGCCGCCGCCGGCGGCGAGGTCCGCATCAAGAACGTGATCCCCAAGCACCTGGACTGCATCACCGCCAAGCTGGTGGAGATGGGGGTGGAGGTGGAGGAGTCCGACGACTCCGTACTGGTCCGCCGGGACCCCAACCGCCGGCTCACCCGCACCAACGTAAAGACACTGCCCTACCCCGGCTTCCCCACCGACATGCAGCCCCAGATCGCCGTGGCCCTGTGCCTGGCGGAGGGCACCAGCGTCATCACCGAGGGCGTCTGGGACAGCCGCTACCGCTATGTGGACGAGATCCGCCGCATGGGGGCCAAGGTACAGGTGGACGGCAAGATCGCCGTCATTGAAGGGGTGGACAAGCTCACCGGCGCCCCGGTGCAGGCCTGTGACCTCCGGGCCGGCGCCGCCATGGTCATCGCCGGTCTGGCCGCCGAGGGCACCACCGAGGTGGACTGCATCCACTATATCGAGCGGGGCTATGAGGACATCGTCCGCAAGCTCTCCGGCGTGGGGGCCGACATCCGCGTGGTGGTCACCCCCGACGAGGAGAAGGCCCAGGCCTCCGTGGGCTGAGAATGTAACATGAGGGCGGCGGTTTCAGGACCTGCCGCCCATGTTTTTTGCACATTTGCAAGCATACTGACATGAACACTGGGAGCGATTACCATTGCTGACATTGACCACACTGGCCAGCGGCTCCTCCGGCAACTGCGCCCTCCTCTCCGACGGGGAGACCCATCTGCTGCTGGACGCGGGCATCTCCTGCCGCCGGATCTGCACCGCCCTGGCCGGGCTGAACATCCCGCCGGAATCTCTGGCCGGGGTCCTCATCACCCATGAGCACGCCGACCACATCTCCGGCCTTGCCACCCTACATAAGCGGTTCCGCCTGCCGGTCTACACCAGCCCCGGCACCGCCCGGCAGCTGTGCTACCGCATCGCCGCCCTGGAGGACGTGGTCCGGACCTGCGCCCCGGGGAGCAGCTTCACCGTGGGGGGCCTGGACGTGGAGACCTTTCCCATCTCCCACGATGCCGCCGAGCCCATGGGCTTCGCCGTCTCCAGCGGGGACCGGAAGGCCGCCCTGGTCACTGACCTGGGGGTGGTGACCCAGGCCGTCCGGGACGGCATGGCGGGGGCCCAGCTGGTGCTGGTGGAGGCCAATCACGACCCCGACTGGGTCCGCTCCGGACGCTACCCCTACTACCTCCAGGCCCGCATCCTGGGGGAAAAGGGCCACCTGTCCAACGAGGACGGAGGCGCCCTGGCCCTCTCCGCCGTGGACGGAGGCGCCCGGGCCGTGGTGCTGGCCCACCTGTCCAGGGAGAACAACACCCCCCAGCGGGCCTTTGATGCCGTCAGCGCCATTCTGAGCGACCACGGCGCCCGGGAGCCGGGCCTCACCCTGGCGGTGGCCCCCCGGGACCAGACCGGACCCGTCTACACCGTATAAGGAGGCCGCTATGCTGGACGTTCACATCCTCTGTGTGGGGAAGCTGAAGGAGAAATTCTATACCGAGGCGGCGGCGGAGTACGTCAAGCGGCTGGGGGGCTACTGCCGCCTCACCCTGACAGAGCTCCCCGAGGAGCGGCTGCCCAAGTCGCCCTCCCGGGCCCAGATCGACGCCGCCTTGGAGAAGGAGGCCGCCGCCGTCCGTGCCAAGCTGCCCCCCAACTCCAGCCTGGTGGCCCTGTGCGTGGAGGGGAAGCTGTGCTCCAGCGAGGACCTGGCCAAGCTGGTATCCGACTGGAGCCTGAGCAGCGCCAAGCATCTGGTCTTTCTCATCGGCAGCTCCTACGGCCTCCACCCCTCCCTGAAGGCCCAGGCCTGGGTGAAGCTGTCCATGTCCCCCATGACCTTCCCCCACCACCTAGCCCGGGTCATGCTGCTGGAGCAGGTCTACCGGGCCTTCAAGATCAACGAGGGCTCCGATTACCACAAGTGAAGCCGTTTCTCTGTCAGTTTTCAACAAATAACCATTGTAGTCTACCCGGAGATTGTGCTATAATTTTGACAACAAAGATGATGGGAGGTCCTTCCAATGTCCTACCGAGATACATATGAAAAGTGGCTCCACAGCCCCGCCCTGTCTCCCGAGGAGAAGGCCGAGCTGGAGAATATTTCCGGCGACGAAAAGGAGATCGAGAGCCGTTTCTTCGCCCCGCTGGAGTTCGGCACCGCCGGACTCCGGGGCACCATGTGCGTGGGTCTGCACCAGATGAACGTCCATGTGATCCGCCACGCCACCCAGGCCTTCGCCGAGGTCATCAAGGCCGAGGGGAAGGAGGCCATGGAGCGGGGTGTGGCCGTCTGCTTCGACTGCCGCAACCATTCCGCCGAGTTCGCCCGGGAGACGGCCTGCGTCATGGCGGGCAACGGCATCAAGGTCCGGCTCTTCGAGTCCCTGCGTCCCACCCCCGAGGTGTCTTTCGCCGTCCGGGAGTACCACTGCATCGCCGGCGTCAACGTCACCGCCAGCCACAACCCCAAGGAGTACAACGGCTACAAGGTCTACTGGCAGGACGGCGCCCAGCTGCCCCCCCACCACGCCGACGCCATCGCCAAAAAGATGGCCGAGCTGGACCTCTTCGACTCCATCGTCCGCATGGACTATGACGAGGCGGTGAAGGCCGGCCTCATCACCCTCATGGGGGCGGAGACCGACGAGAAGTTTTTGGCCAACGTCATGGGCCAGGTCAACGACAAGGCGGCGGTGGAGAAGGTGGCCGATACCTTCAAGATGATCTATACCCCCTTCCACGGCACCGGCTACAAGCTCATCCCCGAGGTGCTCAAGCGCTTGGGCATGAAGCACGTCATCTGTGTGCCCGAGCAGATGGTGGTGGACGGCAACTTCCCCACCGTGGTCTCCCCCAACCCGGAGAACCCCGAGGGCTTCTACCTGGCGGTGGACCTGGCTAAGAAGGAGGGCGCCGACTTCATCCTGGGCTCCGACCCCGACGCCGACCGTGTGGGCATCATGGTGAAGAACGACAAGGGCGAGTATGTCACCATCACCGGTAACCAGACCGGCGTGCTGCTGCTGGACTACCTCATCGGGGCCAAGAAGCGCACCGGCAAGATGCCGGAAAAGCCGGTGGCCCTCAAGACCATCGTCACCACCGAGATGGCCCGGAAGGTGGCCGAGACCAACGGCCTCCAGTGCTATGACACCTTCACCGGCTTCAAGTTCCTGGCCGAGAAGAAGGACAAGCTGGAGAACGCCGGCGAGGGCAAGGTGATCTTCGCCTACGAGGAGAGCTACGGCTACATGCTGGGCGACTACGTCCGGGACAAGGACGCGGTGACCGCCGCTCTGTGCCTCACCGAGATGGCGGCCTGGTACGCCGGGCAGGGCATGACCCTGTACGACGCCCTCCAGAAGTGCTATGAGAAGTACGGCTTCTACGCTGAAAAGACCCTCAACCTGGTCATGCCCGGTCTGGACGGCCTCAAAAAGATGGCCGACCTGATGGCCGGCCTGCGGGAGCACCCCCCGGTGGAGATCTCCGGTGTGGCGGTCCTCCAGCAGAAGGACTACAAGGACGGCTCCGTGGTCAACGTCTCCGACGGCGCCAAGTCCGCCATGGAGCTCTCCGGCTCCAACGTGCTGCGCTATGAGATGGCCGACGGCACCAGCCTCATCGTCCGGCCCTCCGGCACCGAGCCCAAGGTCAAGGTCTACATCCTGGCCAACGGCGCGACCCAGGCCGAGTGCGACGAGAAGGTGGCCAAGTACGCCGTCTGGGCGGAGTCCCTCAAGGGCTGAGCACAGACCAAAACGACGACAGCCCCGCTGTCTCCTACGGGAGATGGCGGGGCAGTTTTTGCCTTTTTTCGTTCTGTAGATCCCGGTTATGGGACTGCTCCCCGTAAAACAGCAGCAGAGTTTCCTTTATCTTCCAAAAAGTACAACTTTACCGGCTGGTACAACTATGGTTGAGGAGGGATGCAATTATGGCAACATACACACCGAACTACGGGCTCCACCAGTGGGCCCCGGAGGACAAGTTCCTGCGGACGGATTTCAATGAGGACTTTTCCAAACTGGACACGGCGCTGAAGGCGGCGGAGGGGGAGATCGCGGCGGCGGAGGCGCGGAGCACAGAGCGGCTGGCGGTGGTGGGACACGATGTCTACAATCTGATGCTCCAGAGCCACTATGACGGTAAGGTCACAGGTTGGAAAAAGGCCCTGGTTTTTGACGGTTTTCAGGACAAGAACCTGGTGGCAGAGGCGTCAAATAGTCTGGCTTTTTTGGATCGTGAAGTAGGTCTGGGGCGGACGGCACAAAATAGCATCAGTCTGGGTTATGGAGCGCAGCCACTCTTCCTGTCTAATATACGAAAAACACCTGTCCGTAGCAGCCTGGGGTATGCCCTGCTCACCGGGATCAAGGTCAAGACTCAGGTACAATATGTAGAACAAGATTCCGCAAAGACCAATTACCAGGTGGACATCAACAATGTGGAGGCGGCGAGCGGACAATCTTCCCTTGTTTTTCAAGGAACCCCGTTGGAACAGACCGTACTTTTTTCTTCTCCGGTGATGCTGTGCCCGGGGGATTCTGTAACGGTGAGCCTGTCGTTCAGCGCCAACTCCTGTATGGTCTTTCCCAGCGCCGGCGGCACAACCGACCTGGGCGGTACTCTGCTGATCACCCCGCTGTATGGAGAAACGGGTACGATCACTACCCCGGCGCTGACATTACCCGTCCGTCAGTCCTGCCGGGCGTGGGTACGCCACATGGGCGGGCAGGTGGCGCTTACAGTCCGGGACCAGGACGGAGCGGAGACGCCCCTTCCCGCTGTGGGCAGCCGAACCACGGTTAACGCAGCCGGGAACGCCTGTGTGGAACGGGAATTTTATCTCCCGAACGCCCCGCAATCGGAAACACTCGCTTTTTCCCTGAATCTCCAGCTTGGGGAAAGCGATGCCATGCAGGTGTATGACTACGGTATTTTACTGCTATAAGTAGAATAATAAAGACCCGAGCCATTTGGCTCGGGTCTTTGTGCTAATTGATGCCGTAGTATGCTACAATTTAGGTAAGAGAATCAGTCAGCGTGGGAGAAACATCAGCATCAGCAGTAGCAGTCACAGTGCCGGTGATGGTGAAGGTACCGCTAGTCGAAGTGCTGGATCCAGCGGTAATGGTGATCACCAGACCAGTCATGGAGCAGTTGGTGCCATCAACCTTGGTGGCAAGACCAGGAAGACCGCCCAGCTTGTCAAGAGTAATGTCACCAGACTTGGTGGCAGTACCATTCACAGTCACAGTGTAGGTAACAGTGTCACCAGACTTCACGTGGTCCTTGTCTGCGGTCACAGCCACACTCACACCACTGCCGTTCACCTCAGCAGAGGAACGATCGGTAATGGCATAGTAACCATCATCCAGAACCACGTCCTGGGCAGGCATGGTCCAGCTGCTCAGGCTGGAGATGGCCACGGGAGTGGCGCCATTGATGCGGACACAGGTGCCGGTCAGGCCCTTGCTAGTCAGGTTGACAGTCTCACCAGCCAGGTGAGTCTCAGAGGGCTTACCGGGGATGGTCAGGGTATAGGTGGCAGCAGCCCCGATTACAAAGGTGTACTTGGTCTCCACAGGAACCTTGGCGCCATCAGTGGTGGTGACGGTCAGGGTCAAAGTGCCGGCCTCGCCGTTTGCGGTAGCCACGTACACGTCAGCCAGAGTGCCGTCGTTGCGGAACACAACCTTCCGGGCATTGTCGGCATCCAGAGTGCCAGTGACCTCAACGTCGGTAACCTCAGAGGTGCCGGTGGAAACCAGGCCCAGCTGAACCTTGGTGCCGGTCTCAGAGCCGGTGATCTTCCACTCGGTCTTGGCATCGTCGGCGGTCAGGTTGACAGTCTTGGCGTTGTAAGCGGTATCCACGGCGCCCTTGGTAGGAGCCTCAACGTTGGCGGTGGTGGGCTCGGCAGAGACGTTGTAAACATTGACCACATAGGTGATCACGCGGGTAGCCTTGCCGTCCTCGGAGATGTTCACCTTCACGGTGACCACACCGCCATTCTCCAGAGCGCCAGCGGTGTAGACAGTAGTGGTGGCCAGATCCATACCCTTACCAGGATTGGCAACAGTAGCCTTGCTGCCGGTACCGGTCTCAATAATGGAAACCTCAATTTTCTGATTTGCCTTATAGGTGCTGTTCAGAGTGACAGCCAGCTGCAGAGTGTTGCTGCTGGCAGCATTGATCCAGTTAGCGGTACCACCGTTGGCATCAAAAGTAACGGGGTTGCCCTTATCATCCACCAGGCTGCCGCCAGTGACGGTCAGAGTAGCGGAGGTAGGAGCAGCGGTCAGGTCGCCGTCCACACGGTCATAGACGAAGGCGGCCTTCACGTTCTTGTCGGAGTCGAACACCAGGGCGACCTTGTCCAGCTTCTGGAAGCTGGTCTCGAACACGCTCTTGGCGTCCTCGGCGTCCACGTCCTCCACGTTCCAGATCTTGGCGTTGGACAGAACGGCATAGCTGTTCACGCGGGCGGTGTTGTTGTCGGCATCGGCCACGGAGATGCTGCCGTTGCCCACAGCGGTAACCTGCAGGCCATTGTCCAGGTAGGTGGTCTGGTTGTCAAAGGTGACATACTCGCCGCTCATCTGATACTCGTGGACGTTGGACTTGCTTGCGCCCTTGTCGGTCTTGGAGCTGACGGTGCTGATCTCGCCGTTCTCCAGAACCACAGGGTAGGTGTAGATGGTCTCGCCGTTCACAGTCTTGGAGCTGTAGTTGCTGTACACGAAGGCGTAGTTGGAGTTGGAGGTGTAGGAATCAGTCACCTCAACATAGATGGCCTTGGCAGCAGCGGTGGAGCCGGCGGGCTGATAGTAGATGGCCTGGCTGGTGCCCTTGGTGGTCAGATCATTGGCACGCAGGTTGTTCAGGCCGTTGACCACGCTGTAATTGCCGTCCTTGTCCTTCACGAAGAAGACAGTCTTGTTGTCGGCCATCAGGCTGACAGCGCTGTTATCAGTCTGCTTCAGGAAGTCATACTTGGACAGGCTGTTGCGCAGGGTCATGGAAGTGGTGTTGTAAGCGTTGTGATAGTTCTGGGTGCTGGCATCAGGATTGATCAGGGTGATGGTGTTGCCGTCCAGAGCATAGCTCACCAGAGTGGGGGTGCCGGCCATAGCCATCACGGTGTCGTACATGGCCTTCTCCTTGACGGAGGTGGAACCGGTCTTGCCGAACTTGTTGGCGGAAGCCAGCAGGTTCACGTCGTACTTGCCGGTGGAGCCGTCGGCCAGGATGACCTTGACCTCAGCAGCCCAGAAGCCGGAGATGCTGCCGGTGGAGTTGACGCCGGTGATCACGGCGTAGTTGCCGATGACGCCCTCGTCCTCAACATAGCCCAGGATGTTGCCGTTGGGATCCAGGTACAGGGTGTAGGCGCCGTCCACCATCTCCTGCATGGTGGTAGCCAGAGCGGCGGGAGCAGTGGAATCCAGATACTGCACGTCGGGAGCCAGGTTCTTGCCGGAGCCCTGGCCATACTTGACGTCGTCAATGGTGATCTTGCTCAGCTGGGCATAGGTGGCGTTGTCGGTATAGGCGGACACGGTGCCGGACACGGTGGTAGCCTTCTCCAGCACGTAGGTGTCGTCGTAGTTGTAGACCAGGACATAGTCGCCCTGAGCCACATCCTTAGGATTCAGCACGTCGACGAAGTCAACAGAGCCAATGCCGGAGATATTCAGCTTCTCGTTGGACTCGCTGTAGGTGTTGATCTTGGCCAGAGCGGGGTTCTTGGCGATGATGTAATCAACAGTACCATCAGCGTTGTTGTCGATGAAGGTCTGGGTCACGCCGGGCATACCCTGGGTACCAGTATAACCAAAGCCAGCCTTGGCGGTATCATCCTCAGTGATGGTCACACCAGCAGCACCGCCGCCAGTGACAACGCCAGAAGCGTTCACTTCCAGATCTTTAACAGCAATGCCGGAACCCTTCAGGGCGTCCTTCACATCGGAGGCCTTGGCCAGACGACCGGTGGTAGTGACCACGGTGTTGTCCTGAGACACGATGGGAGTGCCGATGACCTTGGAGGAAGCGGCGTTAGGAGCCAGATCGTTCAGGCCCTGAACATACAGGACGACCTTCTGGCCCAGCAGGGAGCTGTCAATGTCCACAGGGAAGGTCCGGTCGGCAGGAGCAGCGGGGCTGCCGGTCATAATGACGTCGCCGCCATTGATGGACACGTTGGTCAGACGAGTCTTGCCAGCCACGGTGGTGGTGCCGTCCAGAGAGATGAGGCTGGTGGCCTCAACAACGCCCTCGACCTTGTCCACCTTGAACTTCTCAACGAGAACGGTGGAGTCCTCCTTGGTCTTGTTCAGGGGCTGGGGATACACGACGCCGTCGTAGCTGCCCTCCAGGTTGCGGTACTCGACCATCCAGGACTGGACGCCGTTGTACAGCATCTGGGCGGTGTCGTCACGGGTCAGGCCCTCATCGGGGTTGATCTTCATGTCGGCGAACAGGTCAATGTCGTTGCCCTTGGTCTGGACATTGATGGCCCAGTTGGCGCCGGTGAAGCCCTCGATGTCGCTGCGGTAGCCCAGCATGGTGAGGATCATCTTGGCAGCCTGAGCGCCGGTGACCTGGTCGTTGGGACCGAAGGTGCCGTCGCCGCGGCCGTCGATGATACCCAGGCTGGCAACGTAGGCGATGTAGGACTCAGCCCAGTGGCCCTTGGTATCGGTGAAGTTGGCGGTGATGGAGCCCAGGGTGGGGTCCTTGCCGCCATTCAGGGTGACGGCGATCAGCTTCGCCATCTCAGCACGGGTCACGATCCCGGAGGGATCATAGGACCCGTCGTCCTTGCCGTTGATGACGCCCAGGGATACCATGGTCATCACGGCCTCAGTGTTGACGATCTGGTCCTTGTCGGAGAAGTCGTCAATGCTCACAGCGCCGGCGCCAACGACCATCATGGACATGACCATGACGAAAGCCAGAGCCAGGCTGAGAGCCCGCTTGAGGTTTCTCATTCGGAATTCCTCCTTCTAAAATTTGGGGTAAATGGAGTATTTTAGCTAAGAATCCGAACTTTTTCGGGCATTAGCCAAGTATAACGCCCCTTACACTGCAAAAAACGGGCAGTCTTTTCCACAAAATGTGGAAAAGACTGCCCGTTTTGATGAAAAAAGTTCCCTTGGTAGCATCTTGGTAGCATTTTATTTCAGCCGTTTTTTGAATCCCTTGCGCCCCAAGGGTTTGAGTCGGTTTTTTGGTAGCATTTTGGTAGCATCGCAAAAATTTTTTCCTCATTGGTGTACGCAAGCGTGCAACTTTTGGGGGTGTTTTCAGGTAGGTTGAGAGGAGGGTGCCGGTGAAAAACGAAAGGCAATGGAGAGACGATGTGCTCCGAAGGCTGGAACGACTGGCTGACCAAAAAGCCAACGACGCCGTCAAACTGGCCTTCCTGACCGAGGAGCGGATCGAAGAGATCGACCAGATGGATCTGCGGGCCCTGACCGAGCTCAAACGACATGGTAACGGCGCCGTGGAGATCAAGCTCATCGACAAGGTCCTGGCCCTGGAAAAGCTCTGCGAGATCGCTCACAAGGGCGGCGACGGCGCCGAACACTTCTTCCGCGCCCTGGAGAGCTCCGCACGGGGCCGGGACGGCGGCCAGGACGGAGAACAGGAGGAGATCAAGTGATCCGGGGATTTTCCCCAAAACAAAAGCAGGTCCTCACCTGGTGGTGTGACCCCAGGACCCGGGGTCGGGAGGCCGTCATCTGCGACGGCGCCGTCCGCAGCGGCAAAACCATGTGCATGGGCCTGAGCTTCTTTTGCTGGGCCATGGCCTCCTTCCAGAAACGGCAGTTCGCCCTGTGCGGGCGCTCCATGGGCAGCGTGCGGCGGAACCTCCTGGCCCCGGTCCGGCCCCTCCTGGAGGAACTGGGCTTCGAGCTGGAGGAGCGGCTCTCCCGCAACCTGCTCACCGTCCGCTTCGCCGGAAGGGAAAATACCTTCTACCTCTTCGGCGGCAAGGACGAGGCCAGCGCCGCCGCCATCCAGGGCGTCACCCTGGCCGGCGTCCTCCTGGACGAGGTGGCCCTCATGCCCCGCTCCTTCGTGGAGCAGGCTGTGGCAAGGTGCTCCGTGGAGAGAAGTAAAGTGTGGTTTTCCTGCAACCCCGAGGGTCCGGGACACTGGTTCTTCCGGGAGTGGATCGCCCGCAGGGAGGAAAAGAGAGCCCTCTACCTCCACTTTACAATGTGGGACAACCCCTCCCTCTCCAGGGAGACCATCCTGCGCTACCAGCGGCAGTTCCGGGGCAGCTTCTACCGCCGCTTCGTCCTGGGGGAGTGGACCACACCCGAGGGGCTGGTCTACGACTTCTTCGGCCCCGACTATGTTCAGAGCTCCCCCGCGGAGCCCATGGAGGCATGGCGGGTCTCCTGCGACTACGGCACCGTCAACCCCGCCTCCTTCGGTCTGTGGGGTAAACAAAACGGAGTCTGGTACCGGGTGCGGGAGTTCTACTTTGACTCCAAAAAGGAGGGCTGCCAGCGCACCGACGGTGAGTACGTCCGGGATCTCCGGCGGCTGGCCGGAGGGCGGAAGCTCCAGCGGGTCATCGTGGACCCCTCCGCAGCCAGCTTCCTGGAGGCCCTCCGCCGGGAGGGCTTCCCCGTGGTCAAGGCCAAAAATGACGTCCTCTCCGGTATCCGCACTACCGCCGAGCTGCTGCGCCAAAGGCGCATCGTCATCTGTGAGGACTGCCCCGACATCCTCCGGGAATTCGGCCTCTACCGATGGGACCAGAAGGCCGGTACCGACCGGGTGCGGAAGGAGTTTGACCACGCCATGGACGATATGCGCTACTTCGCCGCCGACCTGGCCGCCGAGACACATACCGCCGCCGCCGTGGGCTTCGTGGAGCGGGGACGCTTTTGAGAACGACCGACAAAGGAGGGTTTGCCATTGCGCTTTGAAAAGAAACCGCCCGCCATCGCCACCGCCGCCGCCCAGCTCCGGGGCGGCGGGCGGCACCCCTTTGGGGTGCTGGACCGATACGTCCCCCTGGACACCGCCCAGATCCCCCTCTACCGGGCTGTGCGGGAGGCCGTCCCCATCGTGGACGCCGCCCTCTCCAAGCTCATCCGGCTGGTGGGCGGACTGACGGTGGTCTGCGACCACACCGCCGCCCAGGCGGGGCTGGAGCGTTTCCTCACGGAGGTGGACACCGGCAGGGGACAGCGGGGACTCCAGTCCTTCCTGGACTGCTATCTGGATACCATGCTCACCTGCGGCCGGGCCGTGGGAGAGCTGGTGCTGGACCGGGAGGGTAGAGAGATCGCCGCCCTACTGTGCGGCGACCCCGCCTTCCTGGAGATCCGGGAGGGAGACTCCCCCCTGGACTTTCAGCTGTGCGCCCGGGATGAGAGCGGGCAGATCAAACCCCTGCCCTACCCGGACCTGCTCCTCTTCACCCCCTTCCAGCCCCAGGCCGACTGCCCCTACGGCGTGTCCCTCCTGCGGTCCATGCCCTTCCTCACCGAGATCCTCCTAAAGATCTATCAGGCGGTGGGCATGAACTGGGAGCGGGTGGGCAACCTGCGCTTCGCCGTCATCAACAAGCCCGAACAGGGATTGGACGGCGCCAGCGCCCAGGAGCGGTGCGCCGCCCTGGCACGGGAGTGGTCCGCCGCCATGCAGGCCGGCCGGGACGGTAGCGTTCGGGACTTCGTGGCCGTGGGCGACGTGGACATCAAGGTCATTGGCGCCGACAACCAGATCCTGGACAGCCAGGTGCCCGTGCGGCAGATTTTAGAGCAGCTGGTGGCCAGGACAGGCATTCCACCCTTCCTGCTGGGCCTGTCCTGGTCCTCCACCGAGCGGATGAGCACCCAGCAGGCCGACATGATGACCAGTGAGATCACCGCCATCCGCCGCTCCCTGGAGCCGGTGGTCCGGCGGATCTGCCGGCTGTGGCTGGCCGTCCACGGCTTCGGTACCGACGTCCGCATCGAGTGGGAGGACATCAACCTGCAGGATGAGGTGGAGGAGGCCAAGGCCGACCTCTACCGGGAGCAGGCCAGGGCTCTGGCCATACAGAACGACGGAGAGAAGTGATTGGAGGGATGGATTTGGAGGTAAAGAAAGCCGCCGGTGTGGATGCCGGTCAGGTCGCCGATGAGGCCGAGCTGGCCCTCATCCACCGGTTCAGCCGGAAACAGCTTACCGCCGACGAGGTGTACCTCTTTACGGTGCGGCTGTGCGACAACGAGGTGGACCGGGACGGAGAGCGGTTTGCCCCCGAGACACTGGAGGCCCTGGCACAGGCCTTCGTGGGCAAGAGCGGGATCTTCGACCACCAGTGGAGCGCCCGGGGACAGACCGCACGGATTTACCGGGCGGAGGTGGTCACTGAGCCCGGCCGCCTTACAAAGGCGGGAGATCCCTACCGATATCTCAAGGGCTGGGCCTACATGCTCCGGACCCAGGCCAACGCCGACCTCATCGCCGAGATCGAGGGCGGCATCAAAAAGGAGGTCTCCGTGGGCTGCGCCGTGGAGCGGACCGTCTGCTCCATCTGCGGCGGCAACATGGCCGCTGGGGACTGCGGACACATCAAGGGACACGAGTACGACGGAAAGCTGTGCTGGGGAGAGCTCACCGGGCTTACCGACGTCTACGAGTGGTCCTTCGTGGCTGTCCCTGCCCAGCCCGAGGCCGGCGTCCTCCAAAAGTCCAAGGCCGCCGGAGTGCTGCGGAAGGCCCTGGCGGGACAGGACCGGCCCATGGAGGCCCTGGAACAGCTGGAGCGGGAGGCCAGCCTGGGCCGGCGCTATTTGGAGGGGCTCCGGAAGGAGGTGGCCCGGCTGGGCGGCCTGGCCGGTACCGGCCTGGACGCCGCCGCCCTCCGGCCCATGGTGGACAAGCTGGAGGAGCCTGAGCTCCTGGCGCTGAAGAAGGCCTATCAGGCTAGGGTGGCCCAGCGCTTCCCCGTGGAGGTGCAGCTCACCTACCGGGGGGAGCGCCGAAACGACGAGAGGCAGGACGGCGCCTTTTTGATCTGAGTTTCCACACATTTTATATATGGAGGTCGAGAGAATGAAGAAGGTTTCGTTTGAGGAGATCGGCGCAGTGGTGGCTACCTTCCTGGCCGGCGAAAACGCCAAAAAGGGTCAGATGGTGAACCTCTCCGCCGCCAACACCGTGGACGGCTGCTCCGCCGACGGCAAGTTCTGCGGCCTGGCTCTGGATGTCACCGGGGACGGTGTAGCCAGCGTCCAGGTGTGCGGCTTCGCCCAGGTGCCCTGCAACGACGCCGGCGTTACCCCCGGCTGGGTAGCCCTGGCCGCCGACGGCACCGGCGGCGTGAAGAAGGCGGCCAGCGGCGGCAAGGAGTATCTGGTGGTCAGCGCCGACGCCGACGCCCAGACCGCTGTGGTATTGCTCTAAGAAGAAAGGGAGGATGCTGAATATGGCTTACACTTACGACGCCCTGAAGCTGGAAAAGGGGATGTACCACGAGGCGGGGAAGAGCTTTACCCAGGTGCTGGAGAGCTGTGACCCCAGCGAGGCCTACCGGGGCACCGCCCTGGAGGGTCTGGACGCCTACCAGCGGCAGCTCAAGCGCTTCGATATCAAGGTGAAGGGCACCGGCTCCGACGTGGTGGAGAAGTTTTTCCGCACCTCGGACTCCGCCGTCCTCTTCCCCGAGTACATCGCCCGCTCCGTCCGGCAGGGCATGGAGGAGGCCAACCTCCTCCCCGAGATCACCGCCGCCGTCACCCGTTTTGACGGCCTGGACTACCGCTCCATCACCTCCGCCCCCGGCGAGGAAAAGGAGCTGCGCCGGGTGGAGGAGGGCGCCGCCATTCCCGCCACTACCGTCAAGACCCAGGAGAACCTGGTCAAGCTCCACAAGCGGGGCCGGATGCTGGTGGCCTCCTACGAGGCCATTCGCTATCAGAAGCTGGACCTCTTCTCCGTCACCCTGCGGCAGATCGGCGCCCACATCAACCGCATGCTCCTGGAGGATGCCATCGACGTGCTGGTAAACGGCGACGGCAACGGCAACCCCGCAGAGGTCTTTTCCGTGGGCTCCGGCGATATCGGCGGCTCCTCCGGTACCCTGGACTACGACGCCCTGGTGGACTTCTGGGCCCAGTTCGAGCCCTACGAGATGAATACCCTGCTGGTACCCACCGACGTCATGGTGAGCATGCTCAAGCTGCCCGAGTTCCAGAATCCCCTCACCGGCCTCAACTTCCAGGGCACCGGAAAGCTGGCCACCCCCATGGGCGCCAAGCTCCTGCGGACTTCCGCCATGGAGTCCGGCAAGCTCATCGGCCTGGACAGCCGCTTTGCCCTGGAGATGGTGCAGGGCTCCGACGTCACCGTGGAGTACGATAAGCTCATCGACCGGCAGCTGGAGCGGGCCGCTATCACCGCCATCGCCGGCTTCGCAAAGCTCTTCCAGGACGCCGCCAAGGTACTGGAGATCTGAGCACGGCGGTGAGAGAAGAGGAGGTGAGAGGGTGGACCAGGAGATCCTTGCCCTGGCCATGGTGCTGGGAAATGTGAGCGAGAGCGACCGGCAGCGGCTGGAGGTGCTGTGCAAAAACGCCCGGCAGGAGCTGGAGGGACAGCTCCGGAGCGGGGTGACCGCCCAGGACTGCGGCGACGCCCTGGTGCTCGCCGCCGCCTGGCTGGCCCTGGCCGACCTGCGGACGGGTGACGCCGCCGCCGGCATCACCGCCTTCTCGGCGGGCAATCTCTCCATCCAGACCGGAGAGGGGGCATCCGGCGAAGTCCTCCGGGGCCGGGCCCGCCGCCTGATGGCACCCTATCTGCTGGATGGGGGCTTCTGCTTCCGGGGGGTGAGGGGCTGATGATAGCGGGCGTCCTTCAGGGCCTGCTGGACCGGTACGGCCAGGCGGTCACCGTCCTGGGCGGCGGCGCGCAGGAGCCGGTCGCCGGCCGGGCCTTTCTCCAACCCATTCTGGACCGCCGGGAGGACTGGAAGCAGCGGCGGCCCAGCCCCCTGGGGCTGGCCAGAAAGGACCGGTTCCTCTACCTGGGAGAGCCGGACCTGCCTCTGAGCATGGGGGACAGGGTGAGCTGTCTGGGCGTGGACTATGAGGTCCAGGCCGCCCAGCCTATCTGGGTGGGCAAGGTGCTCTCCCACTGGTGGGCCGTGCTCAGAGTGCGGGACAGAGAGGAAGGTGAGCAGGATGGGCAGTGAGCGGACTGAGCTGGACGCCCTGCGGACCTATATGGTAGACCTCCTGCGCAGACAGGGGGTGAAGGCGATGGAGGCCTGGCCCCAGGAGGAGAGGTCCAGGATCACCGGCGTGACAGCAGTGGTCTCCATCCGCTCCTGCAAGGCCGAGCCCGGCGCCTTCTGGGAGTACCTGGGGGAGGAGCAGGACCCCGACACCGGCACCTGGCGGGAGCGCTACGGCCGGCGGCTGGAGGTAGTCTTCGGCCTGGACCTCTACGCCCCTGGCGAGGGTGGTGGCGGAGCGTGCCAGGAGGGCTTCGACGCCCTGGCCGGAGTCCTGAACACCGGCGGCTCCGGTGGGCTTCGAGTGCGGACCCTGGCCCGGGGCGAGGTGGGCTACGACCAGGACCTGGACGTGCTCAAGTGCCCCGTGGAGGTCCTCTGCCAGGCCTACCTCTACGCCGCCGCCCAGGAGAGCGGCAGCTTTACAGACTTTGTGGTGAAGGGAGAGATCTTATGAATATGACGGACCATGAGCGGCCGGGGGTATATTCCTCCTATGACGCATCCGCCATCGTCAGCGGCAGCGGCGCCGGAAAGACCGTGGGGCTGGTGGGTGTGGGCACCTGCGAGGAGATGGGGGCGGTGGTCCCCATCAGCCGACAGGAGGAGGCGGTGACCGCCTTTGGCGCGGGCACCGCCCTTACGGAGTTGGTGCGGCTCCTCCTCCTCAACGGCGCCGCCGCCGTCCGGGCTGTGGCGGTGACGGGCACTGAGGACTATGCCGCCGCCTTTGCCGCCCTGGAGGCGGAGGAGGATGTGGGCATCGTGGTGTGCGACAGCGAGGAGCTCACCGTACAGCAGGCCCTGCGGGACAGCGTGGTCGCCGCTTCCCAGGCCCGTAAGGAGCGCATCTGTGTGGTGCCCGGCGGCCAGGGAGAGGACGTGAGCGCCCTGGTCACCCGTGCCCAGGCCATCAACAGCGAGCGGGTGGTGGTGACTGCCCCCAGTCCCCAGGCTGGGGACGGCGCACGGGTGGCCGCCGCCGTGGCCGGGGCCATCGCCGGGGAGAGCGACCCCGCCATTCCCCTGGGCGGCGCCGTCCTCAAGGGTGTGGAGGACATCGTCGCCCGGTACACCGACAACGAGATCGACCTGCTGGTCCGGGGCGGCGTCACCGCCGTGGAGAACGTGGGGGGCGTGGTCTCCGTCGTCCGGGCAGTCACCTCACGGACCAAGACCGGAGAGGCCAGCGACATCACCTGGCGGGAGCTCACAACCATCCGCATTGTGGACGACGTGATTCCCACTGTGCGCAACAGTCTGCGCAGCCGGTTCAACCGGGCCAAAAACACCGAGCAGAGCCGGGGCGCCATCCGGGCCCAGGTCATTGTGGAGCTGGACAACAAGGTCAGCCGGCAGATCATCACCAGCTACGACGCCGTTACCGTCTCCGCCCTGGCTGACGACCCCACCGTCTGCCTGGTGGAGTTCTCCTTTACCGTGGCCCACGGCCTCAACCAGATCTGGCTGAGCGCCCACATCACGGTCTGACCGGCCCATGAGAGAGGAGGAAGCACATGAATACGACTGGTTTTCCCACCAGCAGTGACATCTACCTGGAGGCCGACGGCAGAAAGATTGCCGTGGTTCAGAGCTATACCGCCAAGACCACCAAGACCAGCCGGACGGTGGAGGCCTTCGGCGAGGATCAGCCCGTGGCCACCATCCCGGGACAGCAGAACCACGTGGTGGAGCTCACCCGGCTCTACGCCACCGACGAGGCCATCCGGGACGGCATCAACTTCCACGACCTGGAGGACTTTTCCCTGGTGATCTGCAAGCCCGACCGGCGGGTCATCTACTCCGGATGCCAGTGGAGCGCCATTGGTGAGACCGGTACCCTGGGCGACATGGTGGTGGAAAAGGTGACCATCGTGGCCGCCAAGCGGCTGGAGACCACCGCTTGAGTCGGCAGGAGATGAGCCCCTTCCCGCCCTGCGGCACCAGGCGGACGGCGGTCCTGGCCCGGCCCGGTCTGACCCTGCGGGTCCTCTCCGCCTGGGAGGTGCTGGAGGCCCGGCGGGAAGGGCGGGCCATGGAGGAGACGGGGCGGGAGGCCGCCCTGTGCGCCAACGCCTGCCTGCTCTCAAAGGCCCTGGAGCGGGAGGGAAAACCCCTCTATCCAGACGGGGAGGCCGTCCTCCGGGGACTGACCGTGGCGGAGATCGCCCAACTGGCCCGGCAGTGGGCGGAATTCTCCCGGGAGGCCGATCCCTCCCCCCGGGACCCGGAGGCGGTGGACGGCCTAAAAAAAGCCTGGAGCACACGCCTGACGCGCGCCTTCAGTGGCGTGTGCTCCGGACGTTTGGGGCGCTGCCCACCGAGGCGCGGGTCAGAGAGATGACCGACGGCGACTACCTCTGGTGCGCCGTCAACCTGCTGCTGGATGACGAGGAGACTCTCTCCCAGCTGTGTCCCGCCTGCCGGGAGCGGGCGTTGGAGGCGCGCTGCCCCGTGTGTGGTGCGCCCACTGGCGGGGATCAGGTGGGCGAGAACCCCGCCTTCGACCAGGAGCGCTTTGAACAGCTGCGGCGGGGGGTGATTCCATGACAGATTGGCTCGCCTGGATGCTGGAGGAACTGGAGGAGGAAGAGGACCAGGGGGAGGACCTGGACTGGAATGCATACGTCTTGCCCAGATGGCAGGAGAAAGAGAAAAGCTGGGAAGAGGAAAACAGGCGGCTGGGAGAGGCAGTACAGGTCGGTGAAGAAGGAGAGACGGATCGCACCGATACCAGCCAGCCCACCGCCAGGACTGCCGATGCAGACATGCTGAAGGCGGAGACGGAAGGGCGGATCAGCCGGACGGAGGAGGACAGGGAGGGGGCGTCCCTGTCCATCCCTCTGGCGGTGAAACGGGAGCAGACAATGGCACTGGCCCAGGCGGACCGCAGGATGGGGACCGAGCCGGAATGGTCCTGGCAGGAGGGGACACCGGCGGGGACGGGAGACGTCCGGACGGCGGAGCCCGGCCGGAGGGAGCGCTGGCTGCCGGCGGGCGGTATGAGGCTTCGGACAGAGGCCGACCCGGCCGACAGCCCGGGCCGGACCGCCTCAGCCCAGGGGGAGGGATACCTCTATGCCGCAGTACAGGGAGGCGAGTATCTCTATACCGCGGCCCGCCGTGCCAGAGCGGCCGTAGAGCAGGCACGAGTCCTGCAGCAGGCCGGGCCGGTGGTCATCCGGGAGCCGGCTACGGTGGGTGGAAAGTGGCCCACACCGGCAGAGCTGGACCGGATCTTCCAGCGGGATGCCCGGCGCTATGACGGCGGGTTCACACTTTTCTAAGGGAGGTGGTCCGCGTTGAGACTGGCGGCCATGCGCTACAAAAACTATGTCTGGCCCCACAACCCCAGGACCTACACCATCGACTACGAGCGGAAGATGGCGGCACAGAAGGTGCCCTTCGGCGGCTATCACCTGCAGGACCTGGGGCTCACCCGGCGGGTCATGAAGGGTGAAGGCGAATTTGTGGGGCCCACGGCCTACGAGGAGTTCAAACGGCTGGCGTCGGTATTCTACCAGTCCGGGCCGGGCCCCCTCGTCCACCCGGTGTGGCAGGCGGCGGAGGTCTACTTCGTGGAGCTCAGCCTCCGGCAGGAGCCCAGGGCGGACTATGTGAGCTATTCCTTTACCTTCTGGGAAAGCAGTACCCAGACCGACACCACCATCCGGCGGGAGGAAAACGTGGCTGCGGGCAGCGGTACCACGGCAGTCGGCAGAGGCGCCGGACAGACCCATACGGTGGCGGCGGGAGAGACACTGTGGGGCATCGCCCTGGACTACGGGCTGGAGCTCACCGAGCTCATAGCCCTCAACCCCCAGATCAAAAACCCCAACCTGATCCTGCCTGGAGAGCAGGTGACGGTGGGATGATGGAGTGGAGACTCTCCTGCTGGGACGGCACCGTGCTGCTGCTGCCGGAGCCCCTGGAGTGGGAGGTAGAATATACCGCCGGAGTGCCCTGCGACAGCTTCCGCCTGCTGTGCGCCTGGGAGCCGGATGTGGCCAGCGGCGCCGAGAAGGCGGTGACGGTCACCCTGACGATGGATGGCTCAGTCTACTTTAAGGGTATTGTGGACGAGGTGGAGCACCGGATTGAAGGCTCCGGCGGGTATCTGGAGGTGAGCGGCCGGGGCATAGCCGCCCTGCTGTTGGACAATGAGGCCATGCCTGTCGATTATCTCACTGCCACGGCAGAGGACATCCTCCGGGACCACGTAGTGCCCTACGGCATTCAAGTGGGCAGGGTATCCGAGCTGCCGGTGGTGAGCGGCTTCTCCGTCCAGAGCGGACAGAGCGAGTGGCAGGTCCTCTATCAGTTTGCCTGTTACTACGGCGGCATCACGCCACGCTTCGACCGGCAGGGACAGTTGGTCATCGCCCCCTTTTCCGACGGGGAGACCCTGGTCCTCCAGGGGGAGACCGCCGTCACCGCCATCGCCTGGAGGGTGCGGCGCTATGGAGTCCTTTCCGAGATCTGGGTCCGGGACAGGACCCGGATGGCGGTGGAAGAGGTCAAAAACACCGGCTTTGCAGGCCAACAGATCCGGCGGCGGCAGGTCATGACCATGCCGGGAAAAAGCAATTATCAGGCCATGCGTTACAGCGGCGACTTCCAGCTCCGGCAGTCGGCCAAGGAGTTCCAGCGGCTCACCGTTACGGTGCCGGAGCTCTTTTTCGCCTGGCCCGGGGACTTGCTGCGGATGGAGCGGCCCGGCTGGGACTGCACTGGCACTTGGCGGGTGCTGGAGGCTAGGGTGACCGCTGGCGCCGACGGAGGGACCACCACCCTCACCCTGGGGGAACCTGGCGCGGCTATTTAGACAGAGGGGGGGAAGGACGATGTGGCTTTCCAAGCAAAATCATAAGGATAAAATCCGGGAACAGACGGCTGAGGTGGGGATCGTCACCCTGGAGGGTGGCCGGCCGGCCGTCTGTCTCACCGGAGAGCGGCGGAACCTGCCCATACTCACCCCGGGTGGCTATTACTGGCAGCCTGCTGCGGGCGATACCGTACTGGTGCTCAAATCCGGTGCCGACGGGGAACAGGCCTGGGTACTGGGCATGCCGGGAGGAGGGGACCTCCGGCCCGGTGAAGTCTGGATCCAGGGAATCGGAAGCGGCATCCATTTGGATGTCAGCGGGGCGGTGGACCTGCGGGGCATCGTGAAGCTCAACGGAACCAACATCGAAGATATCTTTGAACGAAAGAAAAGTGGGGGGTAGAGGACCATGGCGCTGCTGCTCAAAGATGGCGACTATGTGGCCGACGAGCGGGGGGGACTCCAGACCGTGGAGGGTGCCCAGGATCTTCTCCAGCGGGTCCTCTTCCGGCTCCAGGCCCGGCGAGGGAGCTTCCCCTTCCTGCCAGAGTTGGGAAGTCGGCTCTACCTGCTGGTCCGTGAAAAGCCCGGCGACCGGCAGGCTCTGGCCCGGCAGTATGCCGCCGAGGCCCTCCGAGAGGAGGACGTGGAGGTCACCGGGGTAACCGTGGAGGAGAGCCAGCCCGGCAGGCTTCGGGTAGGGGTGGACATGGAGTGGAACGGTGTGCACCTGGCGGCGGAGGTAACCGTTTGAGGCGAGGGAGGAGTTTGTCGTGAAGAGCGTAGAGGAGATCTACAATGAGATGATGGCGGCCTACGCCGATGCCACCGGAGCCGAGGCGGCGGAAAGCGGCGACCTGGCAGTGCGGATGTACGCCATGGCCGCCCAGGTCTTTGCCCTCTATGTCCAGTGTGACTGGGTGGAGCGGCAATGCTTCCCCCAGACGGCGGAGGGGACGTGCCTGGATATGCACGCCCAGCTCCGGGGACTGGAGCGGCGGGAGGCCACGGCGGCGGAGGGGGTCCTGCGCTTTACCGTGGACACCGCCGCCGAGCAAGACCGGCAGATCGCAGCCGGGACCGTGTGTATGACGGCGGGACTGGTGCGGTTCGAGACGGTGGAGGATGGCGTGCTCCGGGCTGGCACCACTC
The DNA here is from genome assembly GCF_052065695.1 of Intestinimonas sp. HCP28S3_D6. NCBI lineage: Bacteria > Bacillati > Bacillota > Clostridia > Eubacteriales > Intestinimonas > Intestinimonas sp. HCP28S3_D6. Next base: position 6,392 of record NZ_JBQHTM010000007.1, on the reverse strand, counting down.
AGGCCAACGTCAAGGCGGTGGCCCTGGAGCCGGGCAGCGCCGGCAATGTGGCGGCGGGGACCATCCTCACCATGGCTGTGGCTCCGATGGGGGTGAGCCGGTGCACCAACCCGGAGGCCTTTTACGGAGGCACCGACCGGGAGGACGACGAGACCCTACGCGCCAGGGTGCTGGAAACCTACCGCCGGATGCCCAACGGAGCCAACGCCGCCTTTTATCAGCAGGGGGCGCTCTCCTTTGAGGAAGTGGCGGCGGCCACGGTGATCCCCCGGCCCCGGGGCGTGGGGACGGTGGACGTGGTGGTGGCCACGGCGGCCGGTGCGCCTGGTGCCGAGCTGCTGGAGGAGCTGACCGCCTACTTCGAGGAGCGGCGGGAGATCGCCGTGGAGGTCCAGGTCCGGGCCCCCACCATGAAAGAGATTACGGTCTCCGTCCAGGTGGCGGCGGCCGCCAACAAGGACGCCGAACAAGTGCGCACGGCGGTGGAGTCCGCCCTGAGGACCTGGTTTGACGGCCACCGGCTGGGGGAAAACGTGCTGTTGGCCAGGTTGGGGGACCTCATCTACGCCGTGGACGGCGTGGAGAACTACCGGGTGACCTCACCTGAGGCAGACGTGGCGGTGGCTGCCGATGAGCTGCCCCAGCTGTCCGGTCTGACCGTGGAGGCGATGGCATGAGTTACGCGGAGGCACTGAAAGACTTGCTGCGGCCCCTGGGGGTCTATCGCCTGGAGGAGGGCTACGGCGCCGGAGAGCTCACCGGCGTCGGCGCCGGTTTGGACGGCTGCGGGTCCGAGCTGGACCGGGTGGAGCGGGAGATGCTCCTCACCACCGCCCAGGACACCGGACTGGAGGCGGTGGAGAGCCTGCTGGTCCGCCGGCCGGTGACAAATTCACTGGAACGGCGGCGGGCGGCCCTGGCTGCCCTGTTGCGCATCGGCGGGGACAGCTTCACCCTGACGGCCATCAACGACAACCTGGCCGGCTGCGGCCTCAACGCCGTGGCCAGCGAGACCGGCACGCCAGGCTATGTGGAGGTGCGCTTCCCCGATGTGCCCGGCATCCCCGATGGCTTTGAGGAGCTGAAACAGATCATCGAGGACATCCTGCCCTGCCATCTGGGGATTGAGTATGTCTTCTGGTACGTCACCTGGGAGCGGATGGAGGCCCTGTTTGGCACCTGGGGCGACATTGAGGCCGGAAACTACACCTGGGAGACACTGGAAAAGCTGGTGCGGGACACATAGAAGGGAGCGAGAGACATGAGAGCAGAGCAGATCGCCCGTGGGGTGATCCTCTATGAGAAGGACCGGTACGACCTGGAGCAGGAGGCTGTCCTGCTGCTGGCCAGGCAGCAGGCCGCAGTCCTGGCCGATGAGGAGGCCGCCCAGGTGGGCGCCCTCTTCCCGGCGTGGACGGCGGGGACAGCCTACACTGCCGGGGAGCGGATCTCCGATGCCCAGGGAAACCTTTACCGGGTGGTCCAGGACCACACCAGTCAGGCCGACTGGCTTATAGACGCCACCCCTGCCCTATACACCCCCCTGGGGGCAACCACGGAGGAGCCGGACGCCATCCCGGAGTGGGTGCAGCCTTCCGGCGCCCATGACGCCTACAAGACCGGCGACCGGGTGCTCTACCAGGGCAAGGTCTATGAGAGCACCATGGACGGCAATGTGTGGGCACCCGACGTGACGGGCTGGATCGAGGTGGAAGTGTGAACAGACTGAAAGAGGCTGTGTTGGCCGTGGCCGCCATGTTTGGAAGCGCCCTCTCCGCCGCCCTGGGAGGGTGGGATGCCGCCTTACAGACCCTGGTGGCCTGCATGGTGTTGGACTACCTCTCCGGTGTGGTGGTGGCCGGGGTCTTCAAGCGATCTGAAAAGAGCAGCGACGGCGCCCTGGACAGCCGGGCGGGCTTTCGGGGGCTGTGCAAGAAGGGGGCTGAGCTGGCCTTGGTGCTGGTGGGGGCCCGGCTGGACCACCTGCTGGGGGGTGACTGGGCCAGAACGGCGGTCATCCTGTTCTTTATCGGCAACGAGGGACTCTCCATTCTGGAGAATCTGGGGCTCATGGGGGTGCCCTATCCGGCCTTCCTCCGGGAGGCTCTGGATGTGCTCAAAGAACAGAATGACCAGGGACAAAAATAATTGCGAAACGTAGAAAGAGGTCGTCAGTTTCCAATTCGGAATCTGACGACCTCTTTTTATGCCTGTTCATAGCGGAACCGGTGGAAAATATCGATGGCCTCGGACGGCGTCAGGGTGCCGCCGGGGTCCAGCCGTCCTCCCGGGGACCACTCCAGCAGGCCCGAGTCTGTGGCCCAGTACAGGGAGTCGTCCGCCCAGGGGGAGATGTCGACGTAGTCGTTACATTCGGCCACGCCGTCGGGGAGAAAGGTGTCCCGGCCCTGAAGGGCCGCCCAACGACGAAGGAGGACGGCGGCCTCCTCTCGGGTGATGGGGCGGTCCGGCTCGAAGCGACCGCCGCCGGTGCCCAATACCAGCCGCCGCTCCGCCGCCCACCCCACCGCCGTGGAACAGTTGTCATCTTTCAGCACGTCGGAAAAGCCCAGGGCGGCATCTCCGGGGACGGCCCCGGCGCTCTCCCACAGCAAGACTACAAACTCCCCACGGGTGACGGCAGCGGGGGTAGAGGCGGCCCTGGCCCGGGGAAACAGCAGGAGGAACAGCAGCAGTAGAGCGGCGGAAATTCGCATGGCACTCCCTCTTTTCACAGTGGTGTGCCATAAAATACCATTTATTGGGAGAGAGGTCAAGGGGAAGGCTGTCGGGGGCAGATGGGAAATACAAGCTCCCGTCAGGAAAGGCCGGAGTCGTAAATCAGCCGCCCGTCGGCGCCATAGCCCCGGAGGGAGTGGTTGGCGGAGTAAGCGCCGCCGCGTCCCTCCAGAGGGTCCGGGAGCCGGACCCGGGCCAGCCACACTCCCGACCCCATGGGCTGGGCCTGGGCGGTGACCGGGGCGGACTCCATGGGATCGCTGAAATCCACGTCGGTCCCCAGGCGGTAGGTGTAGTTCATGGTCAGCTCCACCCGGACGATGGCGGGGTCCAGGGCACAGATGGCCCACAGATATTCCGAATGAAGAAGAAAGGGTGTGCCGACCGGGCGGCTCCCAAAGGGACCGTCTCCCCGAGCCAGCACGGCGGCGGCCAGCGGGGCTTCCTCGGTGGGGGTGAGGACCCGGAAGGAGTAGTACGGCGGGTCGTTCCCCCGCCATAGGGGGCCGGGGGCCTGTTCCAGCACCGAAAAGGCGAAGGAATCGCCGGAGCGACCCGCCATCCAGGCGGAGAAGTCGGCGCCGCTCTGGTTGGAGTAGCCCTTCTCAAAGGTGACCTCCCCCTGAGCCACGATCTCCCCGGGACCGAAGCCGTGGGCGGTCTCCAGAGCCCGGTAGGCCAGTTCCCTGGTGGGCCAGGCCCAGCCGGTGGCCCACCAGGCCAGGAAGAAGGTCAGGACCAGAAGAATAAGGCTCAGAACCAGACGGACCCGGACAGGAAGGGGGCGCAGGGACTGTTTCATGTGTGTTCTCCTCCTTCCAGCGCGACGGTAAAGGTGATGCTCCCACGGTCGGTGTCCAAGGTGAAGGTGAAGCGGCGGGCGGCGGGGTCGGGGTCCTCCAAAAAGACCCGGCAGAGGTCCCGCAGGCGTCCGCCGGTGCTCAGAAAGGAGACCTGGTCGGGGCCATAGCGGTTGCCCAGATCGTCCACAGCGGAGCAGGGCTGACCGTCCGGGTACAGACTTTCCAGCCAGGGCTGAGGATGGAAGGTGGAGACCAGGAAGGCCAGCCGGGTATCGCCGTTCTCCTGGGCCAGGAAGAGGGCCTCCCCGGCGGGGGAGAGGCGGTAGGGGCCGATGGCCCCGCCGCCGGTGACGGTGCCGGTGGTTTGGACGGTGTCACTGTCGGTGAGGACGTAGCGGTCCATGATGTACTGGGGATCTCGCTCCTTCAGGGCATAGCCCAGGTCCTCCAAAAGGGCGTTCACAGAATCACCGTTCCCGAAAAAGGAGCCAAGTCCCAGACAGAGGGCCAGCACCAGAAGGGCAATGGCAACGGCCCGGACGGCGTGGTAGATCCGCCAGGGCCAGGGGGAGTGAAGGACATCCAGGGCCTTCCCCAGCTCCTCCGGGTCCCCCATGGCGGCCACGGCGGCCTCCTCCGCCTGGTCCCGACCCATACCCTCTGCCATGAGGGCGGCCTGGTGGTCCTGAATGTGGTCGGAGAGCTCCTGCCAGACGGCAGGGGCCTCCCACTTGCACCGGAGCTGCCCGGTGACGAGCTCACAGAATTGGTGGCGGTACATGGAGACCCTCCTTTCACTGGGGGATATAGGTATAGACCAGTTCTCCGGCGGCGTCGTAGCCACGGAGGACGATGTAGGTGCCGCCGCCGGTCTCCTCCAAGGTGATGGGGGCAAGCCACAGGCCGCTGCCCGGTTCGGTCTCCGCCGCCTCCACGGTGACCCCGTGGTGGAGGCCCCAGTCCGGGTCCTGTTCCAACTCGTCCCGGTTTACCAGGTCCATGGTCACCTCCACCCGGACGATGTCCGGGTCGGCGGAGGCCACCAGCAACAGGTATTCCCAGCCGGAGGTCCCGACCATGCCGGAATTGACGGTGTAGATGGGGTCGCTGACCAGGAAACCGTAGGCAAGAGGTTTTTCCTCGGTGGGGGTGAGGACCTGATAGGACCAGAAGAGATCATCGGTGCTCCGCCACAGGAAGCCCCACTTGGGCCGGAGGACGGAGACGGCGTAGCGGCCATCCCGCTCACTCACGACAAAGTGGGTGCCCGGCTGATGCATGGGGGAGGCTTCCTCAGAGCGGGTGATCTCCCCCTCCGCCACGATCTCCCCTCGGCCGAAGAGATGCTCCCGCTCCAGGGCTCGGTGGGCCAGGGTCCGGGTGGGCCAGGCCCAGCCGGAGGGCCACCACAGCAGAAGGAGGGCCAGGACCAGGAACAGGGCGGAGAGCCCGGCCCGGAGGCGGATGGGCAGGTCCTCCCAGTGCTCCCACAGTCTCATGTGGACGCACCTCCTTCCTCCAGAGTCACGGTAAAGGTCAGCCGCTCCCCGGCGGCGGCCACGGTGAAGGTGAAGCGTCGGGCCTCCGGGTCGCCGTCGTAGAGGGAGAACTCCTGATAACCCAGGAGCCGCCCGCCGGTGGACACCGAATAGGTGCCCAGATCCTCCGGGCCATAGGTGTTGCCCCGGTCGTCCCGGGCGGAGAGGGCGTACCAGGGGATGTCCACGTCATCCAGCCAGGGCTGGAAGTGGGTGGTCTTGACCAGGAAGGTAAGCCGCAGTCCGCTGGGGTAGACGGTGCCGTCATCGTATGTATGGTCGGGACGGTAGACCAGAAGGGCCTCCCCCTGGGGGCGGAAGGTATAGTCACCCAGCCTGCCGCCGCCGGTGACGGTGCCGACGGCCCGGACCTCCTCCTCCCAATTCTCCCGGAGCAGGTCCTGAGCGACGGAGGAGGCCGTGGCGGTGGGGAGGAACCGAGGGGAGGGCAGGTCCTCAGTCATCAGGTTCTGGAGAGTCAGAACTACGGCCAGCACCAGAGCGATCTTGCAGCACCGGGCGCATAGGAGAGAGATCCGCCAAGGCCAGGGAGAGTGGAGGGCGTCCAGGGCCCTGCCCAGAGTCTCCGGGTCGCCCATGGCGGCCACGGCGGCCTCCTCGGCTTCCTCACGGCCCATGCCGCCGGAGAGAAGGGCGTCCATGTGGTCCTGGATGTGGTCGGAGAGCTCCTGCCGGACGGTGGGGGCCTCCCACCGACACCGGAGCTGCCGGGTGACGGTATCACAGAATTGTCGGCGGTCCATGGAACACCTCCTTGCAGGTCCCGGGCAGCAGGTCAAAAGAGGCGTCCATCAGGCCAGGGCGGGGGCGCAGCCCGCCAGGATGGCGTTTACCTTCTCGGAGAACTCCACCCACTCCTTCTTCTGTTCCTCTAGAGCCCGCAGGCCCTTTTTGGTGATCCGGTAGTATTTCCGGGTCCGGCCGGTGTCGGCCTCCTTGGTGTAGGACTTCACCGCCCCCTCCTTCTCCAGACCGTGGAGGATGGGGTAGAGGGTCCCCTCCTTCAGGGTGAAGGTGTGGTCGCTCCGGGCATCCAGCTCGGCGATCATCTCATAGCCGTACTTGTCGCCAGTGGAGAGCAGGGAGAGGACCAGTAGGGTGGTGCTGCCGGAGAGCAGATTTTTGTCCGCCTTCATGGAAGTCGCTCCTTTCTGTCAAGATCAAAAATACCTCGGCTTTCTAGGGAATCTCTGATTTAATCCGCACTACCATAAAGGCTCCGGATGTGGGATAATAACACTATCAACGCAATGGTGGTGTATGGGGATGAAGAAACAGGAAACATTTACGG